>CAZBWF010000007.1:14946-16622 GCA_964495675.1 uncultured Gammaproteobacteria bacterium | reverse complement strand
AATATGACCGTGGGCGTTCCGCTGCCGACCTTGGCAATGAGGATGGCCATGGGGTACATGAGCGCGCCCTGCACCTTTTTTTTGAGTTCGTGGCTCTTTTTCATCTGGCGCGTGAGTTCGGTGAGCACCTCCTCGAGCTGGCCCGCGGTTTCCCCGGCGCGGATCATGTTGGTGAAGAGCGGGGGAAATACGCTCGGGTAGGGCTCCATTGCCGCGGCGAGCGTGGTGCCCCGCTCCACTTGCCGGAACAGCTTAAAGAGAATGCGCTTGAATTTGGGATTGGTGGTTTGAAGCGCCAAGGTTCGGAGCGCGCGCGAGGCCGCAAGGCCGCTCTTGAACATGACGCCCAGATTCTGGGTAAAGAATATTTTTTCCTCGGTGGAAACGCGGCGGATAGGGTCGAGGAGGATGTCGAACCGTTCATTGAGCGACGAGGGCGCGAGGTACCGTCGCTCAACCGCGGCAAAGTCAATTCCTCCGTCTGCCGCTGGCTCGGTTGTGGTGGAGATGATGGGCGCGAGGTTCGTCATACCGACGTGACGCGGAGCACTTCCTCGATGGTGGTAATGCCGGCCTTCGCTTTAAGGAATCCGTCCTCGAGCATGGTAATCATGCCCTGCTCGCGCGCTTTGGCGCCGATTTCATCCGCATTGGTGCGCGTGGTGACCATGGTTTTAATTTCTTCGTTCATGGGCAGGGCTTCGTAGATGCCCACGCGGCCTTTGTACCCTTGGTTTCCGCACTTGTTGCAGCCCTTTCCTTTGTAGAAGAGCATGGAATCGAGCGATGTGTTCGTTCCTGATGCATCCTCCACGTCCACAAGCTTTTTTTCGAGCAAGGGAATGTCGATATGGAAATCTTCCTGCAATTGCTTTATTTCTTCGGGTTTGAGCTGGTAGCTCGCAATGCAGTGTTTGCAGATTTTGCGCACGAGCCGCTGGGCAAGAATCAAATTGACGGTGGAGGCCACGAGAAAGGGCTCAACACCCATGTCCAAAAGCCGCGGCAGGGTGGTCGGCGCGTCGTTCGTGTGCAAGGTAGAGAGCACGAGGTGCCCGGTCATGGCCGCGTTGATGGCGATGCCCGCGGTCTCGCGGTCCCGGATTTCGCCGACCATGATGATGTTCGGATCCTGCCGCAGGAGCGAGCGCAGGCCGTTCGCGAACGTAAAGTTGATTTTGGGGTTCACCTGGCTCTGGTTGATGCGCGGCATCCGGTACTCGATAGGGTCCTCGATGGTGGAGATGTTCACCGCCGGCGTGTTGAGGATGTCCATCATGGTGTAGAGCGTGGTGGTTTTACCCGAGCCCGTGGGGCCGGTGACAAGGAACATCCCGTTCGGGCGGTGCAGGTTTTCTTGCACGATTTTCAGGGCGTGCTTCTGCAATCCAAGCTGTTCGAGGGTAAGGATTTTTTTGCCTTCATCCAGGAGCCGGATAACCACTTTTTCGCCGTCGAACACCGGAATGATGGAAACGCGGAACGATATTTTATAGTCCTTGTTTTCAATTTTAAAGCGTCCGTCCTGCGGCAGGCGGTGTTCGTCGAGTTTGAGGTTTGAGAGAATCTTGATGCGAGCCGTAATGCCGTCTTTTAAGCTCGCGGGCAGGTTCATCACATCGCGGAGCACCCCGTCGATGCGGTACCGCACGAGCACGCCGGCCTCCGCGGGTTCA
>CAZBWF010000007.1:6956-14936 GCA_964495675.1 uncultured Gammaproteobacteria bacterium | reverse complement strand
GTGGGTATCCGAGGCCCCTTCGAAAATCGCGTACTCGAGGAGCGTATCAACCACGCGGATGACCGGAAGATCTTTGGCCAAGGTTTCGAGCTTGGCGCCATTTTCAGCCCCGTCCGGCCCTTCGGGAGTGGCGGTGCCGAGCCGCGAGCCGGTTTTGTTCTGAATGTCGGCAAGCTCGGTCTCCAAGCTTTGGTGGTAGAGCTTAATGGCGTCTCGGATGGCCGCAGGCGTGGTGATGTGCACCGCAATCGGCAAATTCACCTTGCGCTTTATGAACTCGATGGTCTGCATGTCGTCCGGATCCGTGAGAGCCACGGAGAGCGATTCCGGAGTTTTTTCGAAGGCGATAATTTGGTACGTGGCGGCGAGCGGCTCCGGAATCAGGTAGAGCACGTTCTTATCAATGGTTTTTTCCCGCAAATTGACAAACGGCAAATTATAGTGCGCCGCAACGCCATTGTAAAGGATGTTTTCATCCACAATACCCTGTTCGAGGAGCAGTTGTTCCAGCGGGATGCCTTTCCCCTCGGATTGCTGTTGGTGCTTCGCAATGTCATCGCTCGAGAGGATGCTGTTTGATTCAAGGATTTCTTGGATTTTTTTATCGGACAACATTTTGTTTTTCTTAATGTCATTGCGAGGGAGGGTACTCCCGACCGCGGCAATCCTATCAATGCACCGAGGCACGTTTTTGCAGTAACGTGCCACAACGCGACGTTAGGATTGCCGCGTCGTCCCGAGTACGGGACTCCTCGCAATGACATTTCTAGTATACCAGAAAATGTCATTATTCGCCAAGCGCTTGGCTCTCTTTTTTTGCTCGACAACTTTCCCAAAAAATTGTAGTATATGCGTATGCTTGCATCATGGGATAGAATTTCCCGAACTTTGTTTGCGCTCTCGGCGCTTGTGCTTGGCTTCGTATGGTTTTTGGCGGTGTGGCGGTGGCGGCTCGCCGCGGACTTTATTCCGCTCCACTACACCATTTACTTCGGGCTGGATCGGTTCGGGCCCAAAAGCGATCTCGCGCTCTTCCCGGCGCTTGGCTCGGTGATTTTTGGAGTGAATGCGGTACTCGCCGAAAAACTTTTTGCCAAAAATCAGTTTGGCCGCCTGGCGCTTCTCGCACTCACACTGCTCCTCGTGGCCGTGCTCCTGGCCTCGTTTGTCCTTATCATTCTTAAAACCCTGTACTAACTCATGGAAAACGCCGCACTGTTTCCGTTCATTAAAATTTTTATTCTCGCAACGCTCTCGTTCGTGGTTGCGTTCGTGCTCACCCCGCTCCTCACGCATTTTTTGTACAAGTACAAGCTCGGCAAGCCCATCCGCGCCGTATCCTCGGCTCCCATTTTCGCGCGGCTCCACAGCGCCAAAGCCGGAACCCCCACCATGGGCGGCATCTTGGTGTGGGTAACGGTCCTCGCGGTTGCGCTCGTTTTTTATTACGCGGGAAAATTTTTTCCGGACGCGGGTGTAGCGCGCTTCAATTTTCTTTCGCGCGCGCAAACGCTTCTGCCTCTCGGAGCGCTGGTCGCTTCCTCGATTGTCGGCTTGGTTGATGACTGGCTCAACATCCGTGGAAAGGGAATGTTCTCTGGCGGGCTTCGCGTGTGGCATCGGCTGGCCGTGTACACGGCAATCGCGATTGTGGGGTCGCTCTGGTTCTTTTTCAAGCTGGATTGGGACCTCATCCATGTTCCGTTTGTGGGAAATTTTGAAATCGGCTGGTGGTACATTCCCATTTTTATTTTCATTATTGTGGCAACTGCGTTTTCGGTGAACGAGGCGGATGGCTTGGATGGCCTTGCCGGCGGGCTGCTCTTGGCCGCGTTTGTGGCTTTTGGCGCCATGGCGTTCGTTTCCGGCAAAGTGGAGCTCGCCACGTTTTGCGCCGTGATTGTGGGCGCGCTCCTCGCTTTTTTGTGGTTCAACATCGCGCCGGCGCGGTTTTTTATGGGAGATACGGGTGCCATGGGCCTTGGCGTGACGCTCGGCATTGTGGTGATGCTCACCAACACCGCGTTCTTTTTGCCCATTGTGGGTTTTTTGTTTGTGCTTGAATCCGCCTCCGTGATTGCGCAGATGCTCTCAAAAAAGTTTTTAAAAAAGAAAATTTTTCAATCAACGCCCATTCACCATCACTTTGAGGCAATCGGCTGGAGCGAGCCCAAGGTGGTCATGCGTTTCTGGGTGGTTGCGGCCGTGCTCGCCGTGGTCGGGGTGATTCTGTTCTTGGTCGATGCGACGCTGTTTTAAATGATTACTCTTAAAAACAAGAAAGTATTGTTGTTGGGCCTCGGCCTCCACGGCGGGGGTGTTGCCACGGCCCGCTGGCTCCATCGGCAGGGAGCAAAGCTCGTTGTTTCGGATTTGAAAGACGAGCGCGTGTTGGCGCCCTCCCTCAAAGCGCTGGCCAAGATGCGGGGAGTTCGCTATGCCCTGGGAGCGCACGAAAAAAAAGACGTGGCATGGGCCGATATGGTGGTGTATAATCCCGGCGTGCCGAAAGAATCGGCGCTTTTGAAGTACGCGCGGAAGCTCGCGAAGCCCATCTACAACGAGGCAACGCTCTTTTTTGACCGGTGCCGAGCGCCGGTTGTCGCGGTTACTGGCACGCGCGGCAAATCCACCACGGCCTCGCTCGTTGCGGCGATGCTGAAAAAAAAGCATGCAGGAACCGTGCTCGCGGGCAACATTAAGAGTGCATTCATGCTGGATGTGGTGAACCGAGCCGTTCCGGGCACGCCCGTGGTGCTGGAGCTTTCCTCGTGGCAATTGGAGGGCTTTGCGGCCGCGGCCGCGGCGCCGCACGTTGCGGTGGTCACCAATGTATACCCGGATCATTTAAATCGCTATCGCACGCTCGCGGACTACTACGCATCCAAAAAAGAAATTTTTAAATACCAGCGGGAAGAGCACTTTTTAATTTTGAACCATGCGGACGCGGAACTCCGGACGTGGCAGAACGAAGCGCGTTCTCGGATTCTTTTGTTCTCAAGAAAAGACCACGCGGATGCCGGCGCATTCGTGCGCCGCGGGGCCGTATTTTTTCGCTCGCAGAACGGGAGTGTCGAGCGCGTTATGGCGGTGCGCGAGTGCAAACTGGCGGGAGAGCACAATGTTGAAAACGCCTTGGCCGCAATCACCGCCGCCAAGCTCATGGGCGTTGCCAATGCGTCAATTACGGCGGTGTTGAAGCATCCGCCCCAGCTCTCGGGAAGGCAGGAGATTGTGGGCGCGCGAGGCGGAGTTGTGTTCGTGAACGATACCACCGCGACCACGCCGATTGCAGGCATTGCCGCGCTTAAGCGGTTTTCCGCCTCGTCCCGAGGCAGAAAACGTATTATCCTCATTGCCGGCGGTGCTGATAAAAAGTTGGATTACGCGGAGTGGGGGAGGCAGGTTAAGCGCTATTGCCGGAGCGTATATTTGCTTGAAGGAGATGCCAGTATAAAGCAGAAGTCAGCGCTCTCCGGCATGAGAAATGCGAGTCCCGGCCACAACGATCTCGGCGTTGCCGTCCGGACCGCGTTCCGCGAAGCGCGCCGGGGGGACGTGGTGCTGTTTTCTCCAGCCGCGGCGAGCTTTAACTTATGGAACCATGAGTTTGAGCGAGGGGACAATTTTATACAAGCAGTAGAATCAATTTCCTAGTATGCCCCGCGCTGTCGATAAACCCTTGCTCATTATTGTCGGGCTCCTGGTGCTGGTGGGTTTTGTAATGCTCTTTTCCGCCTCCGGCGCCGTGGGAATTGAGCGGTTCGGCGACAGCGCGTTTTACGTCAAGCGCCAGCTTGTTTCGTTTGTCGTGGGGTTGGCGCTCTTTTGGATCGGGTGGCGCGTCGATTACCACCTTTGGCAGAAGTGGTCTTTGCCGATTTTAATTGCCGCTCTCGCTTTGCTTGTTCTGGTGCTCATCCCCGGCATCGGCGCTTCCGGCCAGGGCGCAGTGCGGTGGATTAACCTCGGCTTCACCTCGTTCCAGCCCACGGAGTTTGCCAAGCTCGCGCTCATCTTGTATATTTCGGCTTGGCTTTCTGAGCGCGGCTTGCATACGGTTCGGGATGTAAAGCACGGACTCGTTCCTTTCGCTTCACTCATGGCGGTTTTCGCTTTTTTGATTCTCAAGCAGCCGGATTTGGGAACGCTTCTTATTATCGTGGCGATTGGCGGAGTCCTCTTTTTTGTGGGAGGAGCGGATGCAAGGCACATCGCCGGGCTGGTTGTTGCGGGAATCGTGTTTGTGGGCATTGCCATCAAAATCGCGCCATACCGCTTGGCGCGGTTCACCGCGTTTCTTGACCCGGCCGCGGATCCGCAAGGCGCGGGGTACCACATTACGCAGGCCCTGCTCGCCATAGGGTCCGGTGGGCTCTTCGGCTTGGGGCTCGGTAATTCGAGGCAGAAGTATTTTTACCTCCCGGAGGTCACCGGGGATTCGCTCTTTGCGGTTATTGGAGAAGAGCTCGGATTCTTTGCCAGCGCCGGGATTGTTGTTTTATTTGCCTTGTTCTTTCTGCGCGGGCTGCGTATTGCGCTCCGCGCTCCGGATACGTTCGGCAAGCTCGCCGCGCTCGGCATTGCCGTGTGGGTTGCGGCGCAGGCATTCATGAATATTGGCGCCATGCTCGGCGTTCTGCCGCTCACGGGCTTGCCGCTGCCGTTAATGTCCTACGGCGGAACCGCGCTGGCGGCCACCTTGGCCGGCATCGGAATTCTGTTGAATATTGCAAAGCAGGGGAGAAGGATATGAACATACTGCTCGCGGGCGGCGGAACGCTCGGTTCCGTGAATCCACTCATTGCGGTATACGAAGAGGCCAAGCGTCGGCAGAGCGATTGGGGGTGGTTTTGGGTGGGCACGAGGCGCGGTCCGGAGCGGGCGGCTGTCAAGAAGCTTGGAATCGGATATGAATGGATTCCGCAGGCAAAATTCCGCCGCTATGCGAGCTTCCGCATGCTCCTTGACCCGTTCTATTTGGTGTTGGCGTTTTTGCGCGGGCTTTTTATTATGGCGCAAGTCCGGCCGGATGTCGTGGTCGGCGCCGGCTCGTTTGTTTCGGTTCCAATCGTCTGGGCCGCGTGGCTCTTTCGAAAAAAAATCCTCATCCACCAGCAGGACGTGCGGCCGAGCTTGTCGAACGTGCTCGCCGCGCCTTTTGCAGACCGCATCACCGCAAGCTTCGCCCCCTCGCTTGAAGCATTTTCCAAAAAGAAATCCGAACTCACCGGGAATCCGGTGCGCGCCTTTATTAGCGAGGGGATGGCGGAGCGAGCCCGGCACATGCTCAATCTTGACCCGAGCGTTAGAACCGTGCTCATTCTCGGCGGCTCATCCGGCGCCGCAAAACTCAATCAGTGGGTGTGGGAGCACTGCGATGCGCTGGGGAAGCGAGCGAACATCATCCACATCACGGGTAGAGCCAAATCCAATCCGGCCGTGGAGGCGCATCGCTACCACCAGATTGAATTTGTCGCGGAGGAACTGCCGGATATGCTTGCCGCGGCTGACCTCGTGGTTTCGCGCGCGGGCATTGCTACGCTCTCCGAACTTTCGCATCTTGCCAAGCCAACCATTCTCGTGCCCATCAGCCGCTCGCACCAGATTGATACTGCGGCGTACGTTGCCCGGATGGATGCGGCGTACGTTGTGCGCGAGGAGCAGATGGACGAGCGGCTTGGGAGTGAAATTCTCGAGCTCCTTGAATCCCCTGATGAGCGCAAAAAGTTGGGTGGTCGGATGGGGAGCGTTATGGAGCGCGAAGCGGCGGGGAGGATGGTGGAGATTATAGAAAGTATTGGAAAATAATTTCTAATTGCTTTACTATCTCAAGAATGACTTAAAACACCAAACAACCAATAACCAAAAAAGAATCCTTTTTGAAGTTTTAGAATTTGATGTTTTCTTGGTGTTTGGATATTGGTGTTTCTGCCGGTTAATTAAGAAATTTTAATCTCCAGTATGAACTTCGCTTCTAGTAGGTGTATCCACTTCATCGGCATCGGTGGCATCAGTGTTTCGGCTGCGGCGCGCCTCGCGCGGCATCTTAAAAAAGAGGTGTCCGGGTCTGATGTTGCGCAATCCGTGATTACGGAAAAACTTGCGCGCGAGGGAATAAACATCGCCATCGGCCACCGTGCGGAACATGTGGGGCCGCGCGTTGATTTGGTTGTGTACTCCGAGGCCGTGCCCCAAGAGAATCCGGAACGCGCTGCGGCGGCAGGGCGCGGCATTAGGCACATGAGCGTTTTTGAATTTTGGGGCGCATATGCGGAGCACAAAAAAGTCATTGCGGTTTCCGGCACCAACGGCAAGAGCACGACCACGGCCATGCTTGGCTACATTCTCGCGGAGGCCGGTTTTGACCCGACCGTGGTTGTGGGCACGGAAGTGCTCGCGTGGAAGTCGAACATCCGCATCGGAACATCCGATTGGTTTGTGGTGGAGGCGGATGAGTATGCGGGGCACATGCACGCATTCAAACCCTATCTTGCGGTGATTACCAACATCGCGCCGGACCACCTGGATTTTTACAAAGACATCAATGATATAAAAAATAATTTTGAAAGGTGGCTCGGAACAGTTGCCGCAGACGGGGGAGTGGTGCTGAATGCAGGGGATCCGGTTTCACGCACGCTCGCCCTGCGGCACTCGAATGTGCGCTGGTTCGGATCGAGCGCCTCGGACGCGGCGCGCGCTTCCGGGATTGTCGAGGTGACGGACGAAAATGGATGGGACGGAATCGTTCAGTTCAATATTGTGGATAACCGCGAGGACTGGGGGTGGACCAAGCTCAAGCTTCCGGGCAGGCATAATGTGGAAAACGCGCTCGCGGCGGCAATTGCCGCGGATGCGCTCCGCGCTCCGCGCAAAAAGATTTTAAGGGCCTTGGACAATTTCACAGGCACCTGGCGCCGGTTTGAACGGGTTGGTTTTTACCGCGGCGCGCTCGTTATTTCCGATTACGGCCACCATCCGGACGGCATCCGCGCCACTATCCGTGCGGCGCGGGGCTGGTATCCGTTTAAGCGCATTGTGCTTTTGTACCAGCCGCACCAGCACAACCGAACCAAAAATTTGTTTAATGATTTTGTCGCCTCGTTTGATGGAGTGGACGAGCTTATTCTCGCTGAAATCTACGATGTCGCGGGCCGCGAGGAGGCAAGCGACCAGAGCGTATCGTCAAGGGATTTGGTTGAGGCGATACCGGGTGCTCGATACGCCCCTGACCTTGCCGCCGCAGAGCGCATGGTCCGCGAAATCGCGCGCGAAGGCGATATACTGATTGTCATGGGCGCCGGAGACGTGGATGCCGTAGCCCGAAACCTTATTCGCTGAAGCTATGCAGAACGACGATTTTGACGGAAACAAGAAAGTAGCCGCCTCGATTCTCTGGAATGCCGAACAGCGCCTCATCCACGCGCTCACACCCCGCGTCCCGCGTTTTTTGAACGGCTACAATTTGACGCTCGTTTCGCTTGCATGGATTGCGCTTGTGCTCGCCTCCTCGTGGCTTGCCCGCGAGCAGATTGCATGGCTCCACGCGAGCTCGGCCGCGCTCGCCCTGCACTGGCTTACGGATTCACTGGATGGCGCAGTGGGGCGGTATCGAAACTCCGGGCTCGTCCGCTGGGGGTTCTACACCGACCATTTGCTCGATTTTATATTCAGTTCCTCTATTGTTATCGGGTACGCTTTCTTGGCTACCGGCCAGAATACGCTGTTGTGGATGCTCATCGGGCTCGTCGGCGTTGCGTCTATCGGCGTCAGTTCATTCCTTTCGTTTTCCGTAATGCACTCACTCAAGATAACAAATTTCGGCATTGGGCCGACCGAGTATCGGATTATCATCATACTTCTCAACACGATTATCATCTACGCCGGAGTCGCCCGTTTTGAGGCGTTCTTTCCGTATGTCGTTGTGTTTATTTTGGTGTACGCCGCGGCCACTCTCTTCCGCCGCCAGCGCCAGATGTA
>CAZBWF010000007.1:0-6856 GCA_964495675.1 uncultured Gammaproteobacteria bacterium | reverse complement strand
CATGATGGCAGAGGATTCGAGCCAGAATCAAACACCAGCTCAAAAACCAGTAAACGGCCAACCGGAGGGTTTTTCTGTTACTAAGAAAGGATTCATCGAGGCCGACGGCGAGGTGACCGAACTTTTGCCTTCCGCAATGTTCCGGGTAGAGCTCGAGAACGGCCATGAGATTCTCACGCACCTTTCCGGAAAAATGCGGATGTTCAAAATTCGGCTTCTTCCCGGAGATAAAGTAAAAGTTGAAATGAGCCCCTACGATTTAACCAAAGGCAGAGTAACCTACCGCTACTAGCATGAAAGTCCGTTCGTCCGTAAAACCCATGTGCCGCGAGTGCAAAGTTGTCCGGCGCAAGCGCCGGCTGGTTGTCATTTGCCGGAATCCCAAGCATAAACAGCGGCAAGGATAATGGTTCTATGGTAGTACGCATCGCAGGCATTAATCTTCCGGAGAACAAGCGCATTGTGATTGCGCTCACGTATCTCAAAGGAATCGGCCGCTCCCGCTCCGAGGAGCTTTTGACTGAAACCGGCATTGACGCAAACAAGCGGACCCGGGAACTCTCGGAGGATGAAGCAGGTAAAATCAGAGCCGCCATCGAACGGCGCGAGTACAAGCTTGAGGGCGATTTGCAGCGGCTCATACTCGGGAACATCAAGCGACTGAAAGAGATTGGCGCATTCCGGGGCGTACGGCACGCCAAGCGCCTGCCGGTGCGCGGCCAGCGGACCAAGACCAATTCCCGAACCGTGCGCGGCAACGTGCGCAAGACCACGACATCTGGAAAGAAACCGACGGCGCAGAAGACCTAATACCTATGGCAGAATCAGCACAGCAAAAAGAGAAGCCCGCCAAAGGCGCGTCGTCCGCTGGCCGAAAACCCGTAAAGGCGCGCAAGAAAAAGGGCAAGGTTGCGCTCGCGCGCGGGGTAGCGTACGTCAATGCGACGTACAATAACACCGTTGTTTCCATTGCGGATCCCCGCGGGAACGTGCTGGCGTGGTCTTCCGCCGGAAAGGCGGGGTTCAAGGGCCCAAAAAAATCAACGCCCTATGCGGCCGGCGTGGTGGTCCGAGGTTTGGAGGAGTTTGTTAAAAACGCGGGGCTGAAAGAGGTGGATGTCATTGTGAAGGGGGTTGGCCTCGGCCGCGAAGCCGCGGTGCGCGCGCTCGGCGGACTGGGGCTCAACATTAATTCCATTAAAGACAGGACACCGATTCCGCACAATGGTCCACGGCCGAAGAAGCCGAGGAGAGTGTAGCATATGGCACGAGATTTAGCGCCAAAGTATAAGCGTTCACGCAGGGAAGGGGTGGAACTCCATCCTGATTTGGATAAGGCCGGAACCGCCAAGTCCCCGCTTTCGCGGCGGGGGTATTTTCCCGGCATGCACGGCCCTAAAGGAACGTGGACCAAGCGCTCCAACTATGGCATGCAGCTGCGGGAAAAGCAGAAGACCCGGCGCATCTACGGCATTCTGGAGCGGCAGTTCCGGCGCTACTATGACCGCGCCATCAAAGTGACGGGCGACACCGGCGAGGTTATGCTCGCTATGATCGAGCGGCGGCTCGACAACGTGGTGTACCGGCTGGGGCTCGCCAAAACCCGCCCGGCCGCGCGCCAGCTCGTGACGCACGGGGCCGTGCTCGTCAATGGGAAGCCGTGCAACATTCCCTCCCGCGAACTTGCGGAGGGGGACGTGGTAGCTATCAAGCCGAGCATTGCGCTCCGCGCTCCTTTTGCGGCGAGCGTTGAGGCCATTGATCGAACGGTTCCCGGCTGGCTTGCCCGAAAAGAAATGGGCGGCACCATAACCGGCGCGCCGGATTTGGAGGAGCCGAGAACGCTGGTTGACATGCGGCCTATTGTTGAATTTTACTCAAGATAATACACCTTGCTTATGGAATCCATTTCGCTCCCATCAAGCGTTTCCATTGAGCTCGACGGCAAGAACGAGTTCTCCGGAACCGTCACCATCGAGCCCCTGTACCCGGGGTATGGCCCGACAGTCGCCAACGCCCTGCGCCGCGTACTGCTCTCTTCGCTCCCGGGAGCGGCCATTTTTGCTTTTAAAATCAAGGGAGTGGAGCACGAATTCAAATCCATTGAGTACGTGAAAGAAGATGTGGTTGATATTTCTTTGAATTTAAAGCGCGTGAACCTCAAGTGCTTCAGCGACGAGCCGGTGAAGCTTACGCTTTCGGCAGCGGGTGAGAAGGTGGTTACCGCCGGAGACATCACGCCGAACTCTGATGTGGAGATTGTCAATCCCGACCAGGTTATCATGACGCTCACGGACAAAGCCGCGAGCGTGGAAATGACCCTCTGGGTGCGGCAAGGCCGCGGGTACGCGCCGGTTGAATCCCGTCCCGAGGAGGAGCTCGAGGTGAACGCCATTGCCATTGATTCCATTTTCACGCCCATTCTCGAAGTCGGCTACCAAGTTGAAAACATCCGCGTGGGCGGCCGCACGGACTATGACAAGGCGATTATGCGGATTACTTCAAACGGCGCGTTGAGCATTGAAGACGCCCTCAAGCAATCCGCAAAAATTCTGGAGGAGCACTTTAGAACCGTGGGGGAGATGGCATCCGGCGCCGAAAAGGCAGAATAACCTATGCGCCACCGAAAAGTTCGAAAAACCCCGGGGAGGACGTTTGAACAGCGCAAGATTGTGCTGGAGAATTTGGCTACGAGCTTGATTCTGCACGAGCGCTTGGAAACCACAATCACAAAAGCGCGGGCGCTGGCGCCTTTTGTTGAGCGCCTCATTTCGGCTTCGCGCACCGGAACGCTCGCGGCGCGGCGCCGCGCTGAATCGAAGCTCACCCACAAGAACGCGGTTCGCAAGCTGTTTGAGGTAATCGGCCCCAAATACAAGGAGCGGCCCGGGGGCTACACGCGCATCCGCCGCACCCGAACCCGTGCCGGGGACAGCGCGGAACTGGCGGTTATTACGTTTGTTGAATAATGTGTATGGCTTTGCAGCGCAAAAAACATCATATTGACGCGGGCGGGACTTCGCTCGGGCGAGTCGCATCCCAAGCGGCGCGGCTCTTGATGGGCAAGCACAAGGCCTCGTATGTTCCGTACCTCGATGGCGGTGATTTTGTGGAGGTGACGGGTTTTAAAAAAGTTAAGATTACGGGCGACAAGCGCAACCAAAAGCTTTATTTTCGGCCGACGACCAGGCCGGGAGGGCTCAAGAGCGAAAATTTGGCATCGCTCCTCGCGCGGCGGCCGCACGAAGTGCTTAAGCGCGCGGTGTGGGGCATGCTGCCAAAGAACTCCCTGCGCAAGGAGATGATTAAGCGCCTATCTATCGCCGATTAATGGCTATGACAGAAAAACAGGAACAACCGAAGAATGCTAACCCCTTTGCTGGGAGAAAATACACCACCGGCACGGGCCGCAGAAAGGCAGCAATCGCAAACGTCAAGGTATACGCCAAAGGGCGCGGCGAATTTGTGGTGAACCACGAGAAGTTTTCCAAGCATTTTTCTTATATGCGGCTTGCGGATATTGCGCGCGCCGCGCTCCGCGAAACCGGCAAGGATGATTCCGTGGATGTGTCGGCCCGCGTCACCGGCGGCGGGCCGGTCGGGCAGGCCGAGGCCGTGCGCTTGGGCATTGCCCGGGCGCTTGTGGCCATGGACGAAGGGTTAAAGCCCGCGCTCCGCAAGGCCGGGTTCCTTACGGTTGATTCGCGCGTCAAGGAACGCAAGAAGCCGGGCTTGAAGCGCGCCCGCCGCGCCCCGCAGTGGTCGAAACGTTAATTTCCGTTACGTAGAGGCACGCCATGGCGTGCCTCTACTTTTATTGGGATTTGTGAAATAATAATTCCATGGAAGAAGAAACACACCATCCGGTGAGAGTGGCGCGTTCGGGCGCAGTGTACGCCGGCGCGCTCATCATTCAAAAAATCCTCTCCTTTGCCTATTTCAGCGTGGTTGCGGGCTCTTTGGGTCCGGAACGGCTCGGCACGTATGTGTTTGCCCTCTCGTTTGCGGCATTCTTTTCACTGGTGGCTGATTTCGGGTTCGTGCCAATGGCAATACGATTGTTCAGCCAGGATGAAAAAAACCAACAACGAAATTTTGAACTGTTTTTTACGGTCCGCGTGGGCTTTGCTTTTCTCGCGGTGGCGGCGCTTGGCCTCACCGCGCTCATTCTTGGCTACAATTCCGAACTCGCAACGCTTCTCGCCATTACCGCGGCAATCATGGTGATGGACGCGTTTACTGCGTTTTTCTATACCGTGTTCCGCGCGCGGCAAAAGCTGTTCTACGAATCAATCGGCACGGTTATTTTTCAGATTATCGTGGTAACCGCAGGATTTGTCGCTCTGTCGAAAACAAGCGACTTGCGCTTCTTGCTCGCGGTTATTGGATTGGGAAGCTTGTGGCATATGCTCTACTCGGGATTTCTGCTCGTGCGCAAGGCCGGCATTTCGCTTCGTCCGCGCTTTTCGTGGAACGACATCCGCCCCTGGCTTGCCCGCGCGGCGCCGTTCTTTATGGCGGCCGGATTCATTAAGGCGTACAATACCATTGATTCGATTTTTCTCAAAACAATCGCCGGAGACGAGGCAGTGGGGCTCTATGCCATTCCGGCAAAGGTGGTGTTTACGTTTCCTTTTGTGGCGCTCGCGCTCATCGCGGCCGTGTATCCGGCCATGTCGAACTACGCCGCGCACTCGCGCGAACGCCTTCAATCAATTTTCGAGCGCACCTTAGTGCTCCTGCTCGCTCTCTCCGTCCCCATTGCGGTTGGCATCCATCTGCTTGCTGAACCCATTATCCTCCGTATTTGGCCTGAGTTCTCCGCGAGTATTCCGGCATTGCAAGCCCTTATTTGGGCTGTGGTATTTTTGTACCTTGAGTATCCTTTTGGCGCATTGCTGAATGCCACGGGGAATGAGCGGCGGAACACCGTCAATCGCGGCATACAGCTCGCGGTGTTTGTCGCGCTCAACCTCGCGCTCATACCGCCGTACGGATTTATGGGTGCGGTGTATGCATCGCTCGCGACGAGCGTTTTAATTGTGTTGCTCGGGTGGCTTCGCGCACGCAAGATTGTGGAAGTAATGAGCCAGGCCATGATTCGCACGACCATGAAAATTACGGTAGCGGCAATCGTGATGGGTGTTTTTATCCAATACGCCCGCGAGGAATACCACTTTTTTGCGGTTATCCCGGCCGCCGGTGCACTGTATGTTTTAGTGCTTCTCGTGCTTAAATTTTACGGCCAGGAGGATTGGAAGTGGCTGAAAGGCCTGCTGAAGCGGCGTGGGTAATCTATGGAAACCATACTTGTTACGCTAGAGTACCCCCCGGATCGGGGTGGTGTTGCAACCTATCTTGAGGGCGAGGTTCATGCGGCAGAGGACCCGGTCCGCATTGTCCGCGGCCAAGAGCATTTTTGGGAAAAGTGGCCTTGCTGGCTTCCGCTCCTCTGGCGGGTTCGTCCAAAGCGGGGTGATGCGGTATGGGTTTCGCATGTCCTGCCCATCGGGTATGTTGCCTTAGTTTGGAAGAAACTATTCGGTATTCAGTACCGCGTGTATGTGCACGGCTTGGATTTGGTTCTGCCCAAGCGTTCGGTATGGAAGGCGTTTTGGGTGCGCAGGATTCTCTTGGCCGCGGACGAGATTGTGGCAAACAGCAAAGCCACTGCAGGGCTTTTGGATTATTACAATATTCCGCCCGAGCGTGCCCGCATCTCCTATCCTAAAATTAAAAAAATCAATCCAGAGGATTATGGGGCCGCAGGGGAGGCGCTCCGAATCAAGCATCACCTTCACGGTAAAGCCGTAGTACTCGCCATAAGCCGGCTTGTCAAGCGCAAGGGAATTAATTTGGTTATTTACGCCCTCAAAGAGGTGTGGAAAAAAATGCCGGACCTTACCTACGTGGTGGTGGGCGAGGGGAGTGAGGCGCGGGAGCTTAAGCTGCTTGTCGGAGGAAACCCGCGCGTCATATTCACGGGCGCGGTTTCGGAAGAAGAAAAATATGCCTGGCTTTCAACGTGCAACTGTTTTATACTCACCCCCGTGGACGATCCTTTGGATTTTGAGGGTTATGGAATTGTGTATAAAGAAGCCCAAGCGTTCGGCAAGCCGGTTATTGGCTCCCGCGTGGGCGGCGTGCCAGAAGCCATTGGTGAAAACGGGACATTGGTTGAACCGGGGAATATCAGGGAGATTACAGAGGCGATTATAAAAACAGTCGGCCAAAACACCAATAACCAAACATCAAACACCAAGAAAACACCAAACAATCAATAACCAAAAAAGAGCCCTCATGCCCCCGCCAATCATCTCCATCATTATTCCCCTCTACAACCAGCATAAAAAACTGCTGGAATGTTTGGAATCCATAAAAAATCAGACGTTTCATAACTACGAAGTGATTATCGTCAACGACGGTTCAACTGATGTCACGCAGCAGGAACTTGAATCGCAGATTCTACCTCTCAACTTTTCTACCTCTCAACTTTTCTATCAATCCAACCAAGGAGCCCCATCGGCACGTAATAACGGTTTTAAACAGTCGCGCGGCGCATACGTCATCTTCTGCGATGCGGATGTTGTCATGAAACCGGACATGTTGGAAAAGATGACGGCCGCGTTGGATGAAAATTCGAATGTTTCGTATGCATATTCATCATTCAAGTTTGGTTGGAAAAAGTTCAAGCTCTGGGATTTTGATGCGGAGAAACTCAAAGAGATGCCGTATATTCACACCACGTCGTTGATTCGGCGGGAATCTTTAGAAGGATTTTCCGCCCAAGGCGGACCATGGGACGAGTCGTTACAGCGCCTGCAGGATTGGGATATGTGGCTGGCCATGTTGAAAC
>CAZBWF010000006.1:309-17482 GCA_964495675.1 uncultured Gammaproteobacteria bacterium | reverse complement strand
TTTTCCGTGATCGAAGGCGAGTTTATTTTGAATCTCATCAACAATCCGGATTACATCCACATCGGCGATGGGGTTATACATGATTCACATTCCTTTGATGGAATGGATTCGGAAGAAGCCAAATGGAAAATTACGGAAAAAGTCGGGGGCAAGCGCATGGTGCAATATAAACTGCGCGATTGGCTTATTTCGCGCCAACGGTACTGGGGCGCGCCTATCCCCATCATCTATTGCGAGGACTGCGGAGAACAGCCGGTGCCGGAAAGGGACTTGCCTGTGGAATTGCCTGATGATGTAGATTTCCGCCCCAAGGGCGAGTCGCCTCTCGCGCGGTCAAAATCGTTCCACAAGGTGAAATGCCCGAAATGTAAAAAGCCGGCGCGCCGCGAGAGCGACACTATGGATACATTCGTGGACTCATCCTGGTACTTTTTGCGGTACACGGACACGAAGAACACAAAAGAGTTTGCATCCAAAAAGGCGCTCAAAACATGGCTGCCCGTGGATACCTATGTTGGTGGGGCAGAACACGCGGTTCTGCACTTGATGTATGCGCGGTTCATTACCATGGCGCTCCATGACCTCGGGTACCTTTGGTTTGATGAACCCTTTTTGAAACTGCGTAATCAAGGGCTTATTCTGGGTGAGAACGGAGAGAAGATGTCCAAGTCGCGCGGGAACGTGATTAATCCGGATGAGGTTATTGAACAGCACGGGGCTGACACCATGCGCATGTATGAAATGTTTATGGGGCCTTTGGAGGATGCCAAGCCATGGGATATGAACGGGATAATTGGGGTACGGCGGTTTTTGGATAGAGTTTGGAATATGCAGGGATTGGTAAGTAAAAAAGAAAAAGGAATAAGCAATAAGGGAGATGTTGAGCGTGAGTTGCACAAACTGATTAAGAAAGCGGGCGAGGATATTGAGTCGTTTGGGTTCAACACCGCGGTTTCGCAGTTTATGATTTTTGTGAATGCAGTGTACAAGGCGGGAGAAATTTCACAGAAGCACTTTGAGACGTTTTTGAAAGTGCTGAATCCGTTTGCTCCACACATTACTAATGAGCTTTGGGAAAAATTGGGTCATACGGATTTGATTGATAAAGAGACATGGCCGAAGTACAACGAGCAATTATTGATTGCGGATGAAATCACCTATGTGGTGCAAGTGAACGGCAAGGTGCGCGGGAGTGTTACGGTTGCCGTGGATGCAGGGGAGGACGACGTGGTTGTTGCGGCTAAAGTGGGCGAGAAAGTCGCGAAGCATCTTGCGGGCCGGAACATCGTGAAAACGATTTTTGTGGAGGGGCGACTTATTAATTTTGTCATCAAATAACCAAATTCCAATTTCCAATAACCAGTAAATTTCCAAGCTCCAAATTTCAAAATAAAAATGTTTGGTGTTTGGATATTGGAATTTGAGATTTGTTTGGAATTTGGAAATTGGTTATTGGAAATTATGGTAGATTATCCCACCGTTGTTGATGTCCTTCGCCATGGTGGCATCATCGTGTACCCCACAGACACGGCCTATGCCATTGGGTGCGATGCAACCAAGGAGAAGGCGGTACAAAAGATTTTTGAAATTAAGGGCCGGTCGGAAAGCAAAACGCTTTCTTTGATTGTCGGGAGCCGTGCAATGGCAGAAGAATGGCTCGAGTTTTCACCAAAAGCGCATGAGCTCGCGGACCGTTTTTGGCCCGGGCCTTTGGGGCTTATATTGTCTATAAAAAAGCAAGGGCTTGCGCGTGCCGCGATTGAAGGCGGGTACGCTGGCGCACGAGTACCGGACAATGAAATTGCGGCAGTCCTTTCGCGCGAGGCAGGCGTGCCGCTGGTTGCCACGTCTGCCAATGCTTCCGGACAGGGCCCGTGCTACTCGGTGGATGATGTCCGCGCTTCGCTCGGGGCGAACGCATCAAAGGTTGACGCGTTTGTTGATGGCGGCGTGCTCGAGAATCGCGGAGTTTCCACCATGGTAAAAGTGTGGGATAATGACAGTGTTGAAGTGATTCGTGAAGGCGCGATCCCGGCATCAGAATTATAAAAACAAAAAATGTCCCACATCCACAGCGCGCACCTCATTGCAACCGTAAAAACACTCTTTGCCACCAAGCTCTCGCGGACGGTTCGCGAGCTGTTTCTCGCTTCCTCAATCGTGAATTTCGGGGTTGCCATGGTGGCGATTTTCGAGCCCATCTACCTTTACACTGTTGGGTTTTCCATAGTTCAGATTTTGTATTTTTATCTCGCGGTCTATGGGCTCTACCTTGTTGCAGTGCCGCTCGGGGCAAAGTTTGCCCGGAGGTTCGGGTACGAAAAGAGCATTCTCCTTGGAACGCCTTTTCTGGCGCTCTACTATCTCTCTCTCTATTTTATCTCCCAAGACGAGCTCTTTGTTCCGGTGGCGGTTGCCATGTTCGTCATCCACAAAATGTTTTACTGGCCCGGCTACCATGCGGATTTCGCGCGGTTCGGAAAAGACGTGGAGCGAGGGAGAGAGGTTTCGAATCTTTTGGTGCTCACGTCGTTCGTGTACGTGCTCGGGCCTTTGGCCGGAGGGTTCATTATCAGCACGTGGGGATTCCACGCGCTCTTTGGGGCGGCAACCGTTCTTTTTATCGCTTCGAACATCCCGCTCCTCGCAACACCCGAACGGTTCAAGCCAGTCCCGTTTTCGTACCGAGATTCATTCAAGCGGCTCCTATGGAAAGAGAACCGCAGGAATTTTTTTGGCTTCCTCGGGTTTGGCGAGGAGCTTTTGGTGATGGTCATCTGGCCCGTGTTTAATTTTACGGTCATCAAGAACTTTTCTGAAATTGGCTCGCTCGTTGCCGCGGCGACTCTCTTTTCCACCGCAGATATACTCTTTTAGGGAAAAATTGTTGACGGCGATTTTTCCCACCGCCGCTCCGTGCTGAAAATCGGAACCGTTTTTAGTTCGGCGGCGTGGTTTCTTCGGCTTTTGGTTCGGGGCGCTTTGGGCGTGTTTCTCGTGACACGCTTTCGCGCATCACCAAGAACGTGATTGTGGTGCCCATGATGGCCATGACGTACGAGCGCGCCGGCGAGACGAGCGTTATGAAGACCGTCATTTTTTTTGAAATGTCGCTGATTGTCGGCAAGATACTTGCCATTGTTCTCGCGCTTGCGGCCCTCTCGCTTGCTCCGAATTCATTTGCGGCGCTGTTTGTAATCGGGGGATTGATGACGCTCTTGTACGCGCTTATTAAGTATGAGCCGATTCGGCTGGCGAAGAGTTAATTTCCAAGTTCCAATTTCCAAATTCCAGTAAAGCTCCAATAACCAATTTCCAGTGGCTATAATCCGTATTGGAATTTGGAAATTTACTGGTTATTGGAAATTTTTGTATGCATTTTACGGATATTGAAGAAATTAAGCTTTTGGCTAAAAAGTTGGGCCTGCGCCCCTCCCCAAGCTCAGGCCAGCATTTTTTGATTGACCAGAACGTTCTCGATGCAATAGTCGAGTACGCCAACGTCGGCTCTCGCGACCGCGTGCTCGAAATCGGCCCCGGGTTCGGGGCGCTCACGCGCGAGCTCGTGGCCCGGGCGCGCTCGGTGCTCGCCGTGGAGATGGACAGCCGCCTCGCGGCCCACCTCTCAAAAGAGTTTTCCGGAAACAAACATTTTTTGCTGGAGAGGGGCGATATCCTCCGCATCTCCAACCAGAACATTGCGGAAAAACTGCACGGGGGGCCATTTCGCGTTATTTCAAACATTCCCTACCACATCACCGGGAAAATTATTAGAAAATTCGTGTCTGACCAATCCCCAAAGCCCGCTGACATGGTCATGTTGGTTCAAAAAGAGGTTGCCGAGCGGGTGTGTGCCCAGCCCGGCAAAATGAACCTGCTTGCTTTGGCAACCCAGGTGTTTGCCAAGCCCTCCACTGTGTTTACCGTACCCAAAGAGGCGTTTTGGCCCCGGCCTGCGGTTGAGTCGGCGCTCTTGCATATAGCCCGTATTCAGGCCGAATCCGTGTATCGGATACGGAATATGAAGCGTTTTTGGCAGGTTGCGCGCATTGGATTTTCAGCTCCGCGCAAGCAACTTCACAACAATCTGGTTTCCGGATTGCGCATTACTCGGGAGGTTGTTGAGGGGGCGTTGGCAAAGGTGGGAGTTGCAAAAATGGTTCGCGCCCAGGAGCTTTCGGTTGAGGAATGGGTAAAACTTTCCGAGTTGCTGTAATTTATTCTCTCCCCCTGCCAAGGGGGAGTTGGAGGGGGTAACCTCCCCCGGCCCCTTCCTGAATCAAGTTCAGGACAAGCTCTTGGCAGGAGGGGAGGTTTTGTTGTTGGAAGGGGGTGTTTTATGCTATAATAAAACGGTTATGGACAGGATGTTAAAAATCGGTTTTGGCATGCTTGCGCTCCTTGCCGTGCTCTTTGGATTCGTCCGCATCGGACAAAGTTTGAAGCTCACCTTTGCAAGCGATGACGCTTCTGTTGCAGGGAGCGGCGTCGAGCAAGAGGATGCGCTTGAAGAGGCAAAACTCCGTGTTCGCGACACGGACAGCGACGGGCTCATGGATTGGGACGAGCTCAACGCATACGGCACGTCGCCGTACCTTGCTGATTCTGATTCTGATGGCGTTTCTGATTCGGACGAAATCAGCCAAGGCCAGGATCCAAACTGTCCTGCCGGCCGCGAATGCGGCTCCAGCGGCTTGGTGCCCCTAGCAGGCGGCACGGCTCCAGGCGATGCTCTGGGCCGATCTCCAACAGGCGGATTGGACGAGGCGACTCGCGGGATTCTGGATTCGCTCCAGTCCGGCGCCGCACCGACCGCAGACGACATTCGCGCGCTCTTGAAACAAGGGGGCGTTACCGACTCCGAACTTGAAGGAGTGGCCGACGAACAACTGCTTAATCTTTTTGACGAGATTGCCGGACAAGAGCTTGAGGGGCAGTAGCATGCGAACACCTACGACAATGCAACGCTTTCTCTCGGCGCTCGGCGCGGCGGTTGTTGTGGTTGGTATTTTTTTCATTGGTTCTGCTCGGCCTGCCCAGGCCATTTTGGGCGTGGGCGACGTGAGCATTACCATTGGCGACATTCCGCGCACCATTGCGGGCATGGTGCAGAGAGCTATTACCACCGCGGGCTCGCGCGCGTTTCAACAGGCCTTGCGGAGCGTGTCCTACCGCCTCGCCCAAGATACGGCCGTGTGGATTGCTTCAGGCGAGCGCGGCAGGAAGCCCTTGATTTTCCAAAAAAGCTGGAAGGGCGCGCTTGCCGACATTGGGGACGAGGTTGCCGGAAAAATGCTGGTGAACCTCTCGCAGGGGTTTCCGGTCAACCTCTGTTCTCCCGGAAGCATTCAATCCCAGCTTGCCATTACCATTGGCGTGAGTAAATCACTGCAGGAGCTTACGTTTGAAGGTATAGTTGGCGATATACTTGACCGCGATATCAGTCGCGATATCAATAAAGACAGGGGAGCGCGCGGGTGCACGTTCAGCGCCATCAAGAATAATTTTGCCCAAGCCGTGAAGAAAGAGAATTTCCTCGCGGATTTTCAGACCGGTTTTGAGCCAAAAAAAAACGAGCTTGGAACGGCCACATTCATCATCGACGACTTATTTAGACAGAAGAAAGAACGCGAGAAGCAGGAAGAGGTGGAGCGCGCCGGCGAATCGGCGGCGCCGGTAAAAGACCCCACGGGCCAGTTTGTCACCACCCCGGGTTCGCAGGTTGAGGAGGCGCAAAAATTGACGCTCGGCCAGTCGCTGAAGCAGGAGGCGATAACCACGGGTAATATTTTCGTAGACACGTTTTATGTGTTCCTCAACACGCTTTCCCGCACCTACCTCCAGCGGCTCCAGCGCGGTTTTTATCCGCTCGCGCGCGACAACCGCTCCCCTGACAGCGAAATTGAGGGGAGTCCTTCTACCAAGCGGGCGCTCCTCGCTTCCTATGACGCATTTTCGCCGGCCCGAGCCGTGAACGTGGGCACGCCCGGAGAGATTGATCTCTTTGGCACTATGTCCACCTGCCTTATTGAGAATCCTGAATTCCAAACGCCGTACCATTGCTTGCTCTCGGACGGGATGGCGCGCGCCATTCAGCAGAAAGCAACCGTGCGCCAGGCCGTGGAGCGCGGGTATCTTGATCGGAATCTCCAGTTTCCGGAAACGCACAAAGCGGGAGAGCCGCGGCTTTCCATGCAGAATCTTAAGAAACTCCGCTTCATGCGGGTGATTCCGCTCGGGTGGGAAATTGCGGCAGAAAAACTTGCCGGCAAAGAGTCGGCATCGTTCGGGGACATTGTTGACGGCTTCAGCGATCCGACTTCCGAGTTTTATCGCTTGGTTGATCCGAGCTGGGTTCTGGAGCTGCCGGCGCAGTTCTGCCGCGCCCAAGGGTGGAGCGATATTCCGGTGCACAAGCAATCGCCCTCGCGTTCGCGCGTGTGCGTTGATCTGCAGAGTTGCGTGAAAGAAAATCCGAACGGCACCTGCGCCTCCTATGGCTACTGCACGCGCGAACGCGCCGTGTGGGAGCTTTCGGGCGTTAAATGCGAACCGCAGTTCGCCTCGTGCCAGACATTCACCAAACCCGATGGGAGCCGCATTTCGTTTCTCGGCAGTGACGTGAACGCCCAAGGATGCACGGCCGCGAACGCGGGCTGCACGTGGTACAGCACCGAAAGCGCCGGAACCACGTGGCAGAGCGAGAGCCGCGTGTACCTTACGGGCGCGGCTCCGGCGTGTACGGCGCAAGACGCGAACTCGCGCGAGGTGGTGCTTTTGGGTCCGGGCACCAACCTCGTTAAAAACGGCGATTTCCGAGAAGCGCAGCTCTCTGCACGCGCGTCGCTTTCGGACGGCGGGTGGGTGTTTGGCGGAGGCGAGGAACCCGAGGATGCGTACCGGGCCGACCTTGGCGCCATTGCGCCCGCTTCGGCAACCCAGCGCATAACAATTCAGCCGAACACCTATTATACGCTTTCGTTTGACGCAGGCCGAGGGGAGGCAACAGCCAATCCGAGCGTTTCGGTTTCCGCTCTCGGCGGCGCGGAAATCGCCAATGTCTCGTTTGCTCCCTACGCGCCCGGCAGGACCGGGGATACTTTTTCGCTTCCGCTCTCGAGCTTGGATGGCGGAAGCCGCCGGTTTGCCGCAACGTTCTATTCGTCGGCGGCGCGAGCCGTTGAGATTGCGCTTTCGGGCAGCGCGATTTTCGACAACGTCCAGCTTGAAGAGGTGAGCTTGTCCGATGGCAAGCGCGCCGAAGACACGGTGCGCTTGCGCGCGCGCGACGGCATACTGCTGAACATGGTTGAGTCCAGAACCGTGAACATTGCCTCTCCTTCGAAATCTTTTGCATCTTACGACGACAATAAGCGCTGGGTGTTCGCGCAGGCGGAGGAATGTTCCGCAGATGAAGCCGGGAGCCGCCGCTACGCCGCACTTTCGGGCGGCGACGCCAAGATTGCCCGGCTTACGGCCGATGGGTTGTGCTCGGAGCAGTGCGACGGCCTTGCTACGTTTTTGGCCATGCCCACGCCCATTGACGCGATTGATGATGACGCCGCAAACAATAACCCAGCGCGTGTTAGTTTTATTTCGGCAAAAGCGGACCAGTGCTCATTGCAGTCGGTTGGGTGCGAGGAGTTCACCAACCTTGCCAATCCCGCCGCGGAGCGGCGCGAGTACTACAGCCGCATTCAGTCGTGCGTTTCAGAGACCAACCCGAACACTGCCACGTTCTACACCTGGGAAGGTACGGATACGTCCGGATTCCAGCTTAAGGCGTGGCAATTTTTGAAGGACTCCTCCGGCGGTCCGTGCACCAGTTTTTCTCAAGGAACAGGTTTTGACCCCGCGTCCGCAGAATGTTCGGGAGCCGTTACTCCGTGCGAACTCGGCAAGGGCGAATGCCGCGTGTTCCTCGACGAGAACGGGGAGGAGTTCCTGCGCGACTCGGCTAAAACCGTTACTGCATCAAACCAGTGCACCGCGTTCCGCCGGACAAAAGACCAACGGACATGGCACTTTATTGCGAACGAGGCGAACAGGTGTTCTGCCGCGGCCGTTGGCTGCCGCGAGTATAAGGGCGAGCGAGCGAACCTCTCCACGCGCGTTTTTTCTGAAACGTTCAGCGGGGGCGCTCCTAACTGGTCCGGCGGGAATGTTTCAGCGGCATCAGACGTTGCGGGCGGGGCCTCTTACAGGATTAACGCCGGCGACACTGCCACGCGCTCTTCGGTTCCGCTTCGGAGCAGCGCAGGCGCGGCGTTCGTTTTGCGCTTTAACGCAAAATCGGATGCCGCAGCCGGCTCGCTCGCGCAGGCGCGCTTGGGAGAGGCCGATTTTCTTGAGGGCGCCCCGCTCCTTGTAACCGCGGATTGGCGGCCTTATCAGGTTGGCCCGATTGTGTACGCGGGCGGCGGGACTCCGAGCCTAACCATGCAAGCGCGCGCGGGCGCCAACAGTTTTATAGACAACGTCGAACTCTTTGAATCGCGGGACGTACTCTACGCCAAAGAGCAGTCCACCCGCGCGGCAGCCCAAGGCGGCGCCCAGCCCAACGCGTGCTACAGCGCCTCATCGAACCTTACTAATCCGCTCTGGCGGAGCTGCAGCGCGTACCGCGACGAGAACAAGAATACCTACTACGTTTCCCGCTTTGACCGGCTCTTTGACGAGCGGGCGATTTCCTGCCGCGCGGTTATTGACACCTACAACTCCGATTCCCCATACAGTCAAACGTTTGAACAGGGCGAGGGTTTTACGTACCGCGTTCCTGCGGACCAAGTTGCTTATCGCTACGTTGCTCGCGAGAATACGCGTCCGTCCTCCGTGGCCGGGTGCTCGGCGCTGGGGCTTCCCGACAGCGCGGAGTCGCCAACTTCGTACCAAATCGCCTACCGCAAAGTTGATCCGGATACTGCCGCAAGCACGTTCTGCACGAGCGCCGCGCTCGGCTGTCAGGCGTTTAAAGCGAACAACCAGTCGTTCTATTTCCGCGATCCCGGGCGCAACATCTGCTCGTGGAATGCCGCGCTCGGGAGATTTGTCAAACCAGATGGTTCTGACTGTACCGCGGACCGGGGCAGAGGATGGGTAGGCGCATGCCAGGTAGAAGCAAATTCCTGCACTGCCTACAAGCCGACTGACACAACACTCGGCAATGCGCCGCTTTTCTATCTTCGCAATTCCGTGGAATCGGCGACTGACTGCACTGAATCTGATATTGCCCTCGGGTGTATTCAATTTTCCGAGGGGTACTCGGGCACAGACGGCTCAGACGGCACGATTCCGCCTGATCCGCTCGCGCCCAAGCGGAACCGCCTGCTTTCGGTTTCCCCCGGGCGCGAGTGCAGCGAATGGCTTGCTCCCATTACGGTTTCCCAGGCAACGGACCCGGGCTCCCGCTCGCCTCGCGTGGTGACGCACGACCTCGGCAGGTGCCAAGAGGCAGACAGCCGCGGCGTCTGCACCAAGTGGGTGACGAGCTTAAGCGACCCGGCGTACGGCATTTACCGGAGCGGCGGCATTGCCAAGCTTGATTCGGCAAAGTACACGGACCGCTACAGCGGCGGCCGTACGCTTTTTTCCGGGGCGTGGGAGTATTCGGGATACTCCATCCCCAACCAGTATCCGGTTGAGCTTTTGGAGGAGCTGACGCCTGACGTCAATCCCCGCCTGGGGTTTGGAAGCGATGCCGTGTCTCCGCTTTTGTGCCGGAGCAACGCGGAAGAGGATGCTCCCTACGGCCGCGGCGGCGTGCCGGAGCGCGTTTCCGCAGCATTGCCGAGTGAATTCGGCGGGTCGCTCGCGCTTGAAAATCTCAATCTGTTTGAAGACGCGAGCGTCGCTAACGCGTGCGCGTACAAAAAGGTTTCCTCGCCCGGCTCCACCTCGCCGGTGGGCAACGTGTACTATGACTTGGCCTCAACCAAGACCCTGCCGGACGATGTCCGCTCCATCAGCGTGCACCAGGGCTGGGAGGGCTACTGCGTTGAGTATGACGCCTCGATTACGGACCCGAACGGCAATCCGGTGTGCGCCGTGTGGTGGCCCGTTGACGTGCCGCGCTCCGGCACCAACATTTTTGACAACCACCCCGAGGCCGGGTTCGCTTCCACGGCGCCCTTGTACTACTGCGTGAACGCGGCTTCGAACCTCATTAAATACACGGATTTCGGTTCTACGGCGGTCACTGGATCTCCGCTTGTCTCTGGCATTTCGTTTGTTGAAGCAAAGAACAACACCTACATGCTTGCGCTCGGCGAGAAAAATGGGGCCGGGCGCGGTGCCGCATTTAAGAATAATTTTCAGACGGATCTATTACCGCTTTATGGTGAAACGCTGTTCGGAAAAACGGGATGGGACAACAATTCTGATCTTCTCCGTTTCCCTGTGCGAACCGAGTCGCCTCTTGCCAAGCTTCATGAGTATGATGTTGAATCAATTATACTCGTTGTTCGAGGCCAGGAGGCCGGTGATTGGCCGGCAAACAATGAAGAATTTGTATTAAACCGAGCCGGGGTTGCCAAAAGCGCCATTGGGGTACTGCCGCAGACATCAGACCGGTGGACTGCTTTGTGGTGCGGCGGCAAGGACGACGCGAGTTGTGATTTCGGCGGCGAGTACTCGTGGGACAAATTCACCCCGTTTATCGTTTCAGGAGACACCATAAGCTGTGCAAGCGGCACTGATTCGATTAGCCAAAAGAAAAATACGAACCTTTTTGCGATGCGAGCCCGTTTTGCCGGTCCACAAGGCCAGGCGCCAGAGGGATTTAGCGGCACATTTGCACCCTATCAATTTGTGGGGATTGAGGGAGGTCTCTGCGACAATACGCCAGACGACGGTTGGGTGGATTTTCAGGCGGTGTTTCAGTTGCGCGAGTGGTGCACAACCGTGGCGCAGGTTGCGGTGAACGGCGAGAGCAAAGCATGGAGCGGCCGCTTGAATAATTATGCGCACGCTGGTGTGAAATCCGGCATTTGCACGGGCCGTTCCCCTGAACAGGGCGGCCGAGGCGGCAACTACTGCTATACGGATGCGGACTGCCGCATCGGCGGGGGTATTTGCAACGTACTCTTTACTGTTGGCGCCAGCCCTTCACAGGGATATATGAGCCGCTTTTTTACTGGAGATGACACATTCCGGAATCAATTTTCGTTTAATCAAGATTCCGCACCTTTCGGTTCCATAGTTCCTCCCACGCAGACCATTTTTAATCCGACTGCCTGGGATTCGCGCGCGGACACTGAAGAGGTTGAAAAACTCGTTGGCACACAGGTTCAAAAAGAAGAACGCGAGCTGGAGCCCGGCATACAGCCGCTCTACATAGAAAAAGCCACGGGCCAAGTGCGCGCCGGAACCCCGCTTGCCTGCCGCAGAGGCGAGGAGTGCATTTTGCCGCCGACGGATAAAGGCAAAGAGCGCCCTGCCGACATCAACGAAGGAGAGTCGGGCGGCATTGCGCTTTTGCGGAATCTTTTTGCCAAGGTGTTTGGCGTATGGAAATGGAATTTTGGCTCCGCATCCTACGAGTCGTACACCCCCACCTTTGGCCTGGATTTCACCGGTGGCGGCGATGCGGGGCAGTGTCCGATTGTGCAGGCAGTGCGGCGCGCGGGCTCCGGATTTGCGCCAGCCGGATGGGCTGATCCGACTGATGGCGGCAGAGAGAAATTTAATCCGAGTCAAGACAGCAATTTCTACAACCGATCCGTGCGCCCCGGAGATATTGCTACGGGCTTTAATTGTCCTGCGTCCTCTGGCTTGCCTCTCAACGCGGACGCGTTTTTTGGCGGCCGGTATTCAATTAACGGGGAGCCAATTGGCAATGTAGCCGGAACCGCGATCAACGATCCTCTGGTAAGCCGCATCGGAGAAGAAGTTTCCCTGCAATTTTACGGATTCAACTACAACGGGGAACAGCTTCCGCTGCGGGAGATATATATTGACTGGAACGGCGATACCTGGAACCGAGAGACGGGCGCTCCAACCGGCCTCGCGGGCGATGACACTATTATTGCCGGCAATTTTAAGAATCGCCGCGCGGATTGCTCCCGCACCGGACCTAATTTCGGCCAGACAGACCGTGCGTGCGAGAATGCCCCGTTTGAGTTTAAGCATGTGTATCAAAGCGCGGGTTCTTTCTCGCCAGTTGTTCGACTGAAAGACAACTGGGACAAGCACACGTACGCGTACTATAACGGCACGGTGATTTTTGTGTGCGACTCCAATGAGGGAACGTGCACTGCGCCCCCACAACCCGCGCCGCAGCAGCTTTCAATCCTCGGACCTGATTCCATCAGTGTTGCGTTTAATGCTTCATTTGATTATCAAATTGGGGCAAACCGGCCTGATGTTTCTTTCGAAATTGAGTATCTGGGAGTCCCAAGCGGGGCCGAGCCGGGATGGATTCAAATTTCCAATGCCGGCCGGCTGACGGGCACGCATACGGTACCGGGAAACAGCGGGGATTACTTGCTTCTTATTGGGGCAACGCATACGCCAACCGGGCAGAAGGTAATCAAAACAATTGGACTTTCCGCTGGCGCGCCGCCATTTTCTCCCGGGTGGCTCTTGCGCTCCGGCTCGCACGGGAGCGGGCGGTACATTCATACCCTTGGGGAGTTTGACACCTACACAACACTTGGCTCCAGTCAGGTCTGGGAGGGCACTATTGACGCGGATAAGGTTTCAAAGTTTTTTGGGCTGCGGTATGACGGCAAGCTGACGATAGGAGAGGCCGGCGTGTATGAATTTGAGCTCCAGTCGGATGATGGGTCGTATCTGCACATAAACGGAGTCCAATTGATTGACAATGGAGGCGACCACGGCACCCAGCCGCGATTTGGCTCGATACGGTTGGATGCCGGATTCCATGATATTACGCTCCGCGCGTGGAATAACAGCGGTCCAGGCAACGTACGGCTGAGGTGGCGTCAGGGTGGGGCGGCCTGGGCGGTGCTCCCGGGTTCCCGGGTTGTTCACTAGGAGCGGATAACCCGTACGGGGGCCGGAGCTACGAACTACTATGATTACTCCAGCGCAAATCAGGAACGGAAGCGCCATCGTGTACCGCGACGAGCCCCACATCGTGGCGTGGTTCGCCCACTCCAAGCAGGGGCGCGCCGGGGCCGTGGTGCGCACAAAGCTCAAGAATCTCAAGAACGAAAACGTGATTGAGGTTACGTTTCAGGGAAGCGAGAAAATTGAAACCGCGGATCTCTCGCGCACCCGCTGCCAGTTCCTCTACCGCGACGAAACCGGCGCTCATTTTATGGATGAGCAGTATGAGCAATTTTCACTTCCCTCCGAGACAGTCGCCGAATCATTGCCATACCTGAAAGACGGCCAATCCATTGACGTGGCGTTTTGGGAGGGCAAACCCGTGAACGTGATGCTGCCGCCTAAGGTTGAGCTCGCCGTGACCGAAGCCCCGCCGGCCGTGAAAGGCGACACCGCAACCGGCGCTTCCAAAACCATAATCCTTGAAACCGGCCTTGAGATACTCGCGCCTTTGTTTGTTAAGCAAGGCGATATCGTTCGGGTGAATACGGAGACCGGAGGGTACGTGGAGCGGGTGTAAGTTGTGTCTTTGTATCCATATTGTTATACTATAGATACCATAATCTCACGACTGCGATGTACTACTCAACCCGGAGCGGCAGTATAAACACTGTTCTCCTCGTCACCATCGGCATTGCCCTATTTGCACTGGTGGCCTGGCTCGGCTACAACGCGGGCTTGAACGCGGCCGAGGGATTGGTGGACGAACTCCCCCCGGCAGAGCGCTTGGCGGCGGGCGTTGATACGTACCTAACCTCTATTTCGCTTGCGGAAAACGCCGGGCTTGAGCTTGCTTCTGGGGTTGCAACCATTGATGCATCAGCAGGGCGCCTCCTCCTCGACGTGGTGCTCCCGGACGGGGTTACTCTTCCCGAGGGCGCGGTGCTTGAGGGATGGCTCGTGGATGCGGGCACGGCCGGCGGCTTGGGGCAGGCCTCGGCGAGCGAGGAGGACCAGCGGTACGGCACCCCTTTTGCGAACGTTGATTTTACGGCGAGCGTTGCGAGCGCCCCGTACGCGCTCTCGCTCGGCGCGCTCTCCTTCCGTCCCGAGCGGGGGAGCTTCCACCTCTTTTACGAAACCGCCAATAATTTTACTCCCTATGACGCGGTCATGGTAACGCTTGAGTCGGACGGGAACGGCCATGACTACGACCCCCGGCCTGGCACCCCGATGTTAATTGGAGAAATAACAAAATGAGTATGAAGCTTAAACCCATACTGCTGATGCTCGGTGCCGCGCTGATTTTTAGCGGCTGTAGCATCGGGAGCAACAAAAATGCATCCCCGGCAGGGGATGGCGGAGCTGATACCATTCCGCTCTCCGCCTCCGGAGGGGAAGAGGCCGAGGGCATTCGGCTCACCAGTCCGCAAGAGGGGCAAATACTCAAGTCGCCGTTTTTGGTTGGCGGAGAAGCGCGCGTTCCTGGCCAGACGGTGTACATCAAGGTGAAAAAAACAAACGGCGACGTGCTCATCAGCGAGCAGACACGCGTTTCGGCTTCGCAGGACGCCCCAGGCCCGTTTGGCGTGCTTATTCATTTTCAATTTCAGTCCACGGAGGAGGGAATTGTCGAAGTGTTTGGCCAGTCCGAGAGCGGGGTGGCGGTAGCTTCGCGGTCAGTGCCGGTTAAATTCGATGTCACCGCGCAATCAAACGTGGAAGCAGTTCAATAAGCATTAGTAAGGCAGTCCATATGGAAGATCAAACCCAGGAGGGTTCGGGGGGTGCGCAGGCCGGTTCCCCGGAAATGGCCGGCGCGGAGAGCGAGAGCAAGCGGTCTCCCTGGAAAGTGATTGTTCCGATTGTGCTCGTCGTGATTGTGGTGGCTTTGATTGTTTGGCTTGCTGTGTAGGTTGAGGTCCCGTAGCAGTAGCCCGCCGAATCGGCGGGCTACTGCTTTTTTGATTCCACCCGTTTGCGCATGGCCATGTGAGCTTCTTGAATGGCAGAGAGGAGCTGGCTTTCATCTATGAACACGTGGCGCCGATCCCGAATGACAAAGCGGCCGTCAATCATCAAGTCGCGCACCGTGCGGCCGCCGTGGGTGACGAGGTTGCCGATGAGCGTGATGGGGCTCGCCTCGTCATAGGGAATGGTGCCGCGGTCCTTGAGCTTCCAAAACGCGATATCCGCCTTGGCACCGGGAGCCAATCGTCCGCGAGCAGATTCATGGAGCACCCGGCCGGCGTTCGTGGTCATCATTTTAAAGAGTGAACCGAATTTGACGGTTCGCTCGTACAGGTGCGTAATGCGCGTTTGGTACGCTTCAGTCAGGAGATCGAGCCGGCTCTTTGAGACCACGGAATCGGTGCCCAGTGAAAGATAGGGGAATCCGCCGGCATCCTCGAATTTCCAAAAAGGGAATGTTCCGCTCTTATGGATGACGTTGGAGGTCGGGAGGTGGGCGATGCCGACTCGATTTCGTGCAAGTTTGGCTATTTCATCATCCGTGACGTAGATGGCGTGGGAAACAATGGCGCGTTCATTCAAGAGGCCGTGCTTTTCGAGGAGGGCCACCTCGCGGAGGCCGTGCGTTTCCACGCACTTTCGCGCAACCTCCTCGCTCTCGGCCATGTGGCAGGTAAAGAGGAGCCCGTGCTCGTCGATGATTTTTTTGATTTCGTCGAGCGCCTCGCCGCTCGCTTTGTAAAGGTAGTGGAGCGCAATGGCCGGCCGCGTCGTGTAGCGGGCGTTTTTTTCGGCAACCAGCTGACGGATGAGCGCGGGCGAGTTTTCAGGGTGCGTGTTGGAAACCGCGGAAAGCGCGTTGATGATGTGGTGTTTGGTGAGGAGCGCGGCGTATTCAATGGGCCAAAACACGCCGTAGTGTGAAAGTGTTGTGGTGATGCCGTATTTCTGCTGTTCCGTGATGTCGCCAATGGCGGCAATGGCGTAGTGCTCCTCTTCCATGGCCCGCTCCCATCGCGGCATGCTCGCTATGGTTTCATCGATTCTCTCCCCCTCGTCGAGCATCATGGCGCTCCGCATGAGATACATGGGCGGGTGCGCGTGGGTGTTGATGAAGCCGGGCGTTATGATGGTGCCGCCGCGCTTGCCCGCGTCGTACACCAAATCAAAGTCGGTTGGTGAAAAATCCGCAGCCGGTTCGACTGCGGCAATAGTGCCGCCCTCAATCGCGATGGAGTGGTTTTCAAGGATTTGGATGTGGTCCGCCGCATCGCAGGTGAACAAAAAACGCGCATTGTGAATCAACACGCGTTGGTAGCCGTCTCGGTGGTGCTGGTGGCGACTGTGCCGCCGGTCGTAGGTTTCATCCCCCGCTCCCGGCGTAAGCGCTTCCGCGAGTTTTTGTAGTATCTCGGGCTGTTGCATTTGAGTAATACTAAGATATTAGGTGGCGTTTGTCTAGTTTGTACCCCCCCCTCCTTTACCAAGGAGGGGGAAGGGGGTGGTAGCGCGGCTTTTGCAGTAGTGACGTAACCTCCCCCTCGCCCCCTCCTGAATACAGGAGGGGGGACTATGAGGTCACTCCCACTCAATGGTTCCGGGCGGCTTGTTGGTGATGTCGTAGAACACCCAGCTTACATCGCCTCGCGCCAGAATCCGCTCGCAGATTGCTTCCACGAGCTCTCGGGGGAGCGGCGCGAAATGGGCAGTCATGGCCTCTTGCGCAACCACGGGCCGCAGGACAACCGAATCCCGCCCATTCTTTCCGAATGGAATGAGCACCACGGGAAACTGCCAGACGTTGTCGTAGAGGCCGGCTCGCTCGATTTCTTCCGCAACTAACGCATCAATCGCGCGCAATCGCTCGACACGCTCCGGCGTGAGGTATGCCTCGTGCACAGAACCCTCTGCAACCGGCGGGTTTAGGGCGAGAAGCACGCGGTTAATTTCCCGAGAGGAATTGGTGATGCGGCTCGCGGTTGCATCCAGTGCTTCCCAGTCGGTTTCTCCCCAGATGGCGAGCGGGTGCGCGTAGGTTCGGTTGTCGCCTTGCACGCCCACGGAGCGGATGGGTAAAATTTGGAAATTGGTTGTTGGAAATTGGTTGTTGGTTGGTTCGGAGGGAGGGGAGGCAGGGTCATGGCACAAAACGCGAATGGCAAGCCCGGGCCCGGGAAACGGGTGCCGGTCAATC
>CAZBWF010000006.1:0-299 GCA_964495675.1 uncultured Gammaproteobacteria bacterium | reverse complement strand
CCGTATTCGGGACGACGAAGCAATCCCGTCATTCGTGCGTTGTTCACGGGATTGCCGCGGTCGGCACCCTTCGCCAGTAGGCTTCGGGCGCCTCCCTCGCAATGACAGAGTATCCGTATCGCCAGCCCGGGCCCGGGAAACGGGTGCCGGTCAATCAGTTTCGCGGATAATCCGAGGAGCCGACCCAGCTCGCGCACCTCATCTTTATAAAAATCTGCAATGGGCTCGATGACTTTTCCTTCCGCAATCAGTTTTTGGATTGCGTCCACGCGGTTGTGGTGCGTTTTGATGGTGTCTGC
>CAZBWF010000005.1:0-19618 GCA_964495675.1 uncultured Gammaproteobacteria bacterium | reverse complement strand
AAGACCCCTTCAAACATAAGCAATCCGGCGCCGGTCTCACGAATAGTGCCCTCTCCGGCAACCTTTTTCCATGCAATCCCCCACTCTGGAGGATACCGGAGCACAATCGAGAAAAACACGGGCGCAGCACCTGCTTGTTTTTGTATGAGCAAACTGTAGCCGCCTCTCGAATCCGGATTCAGCAAATCGAACGGCCGCACTTTAAACGGAAGCCGGTATGCTACCGTGGCGAGCGTGGTTTCGTCCGGCATGGTTTGTGTCCAGTTGCCAAAAGCTGTTTTTCCGAACTCGCTATTGATGCGCGTGCCGGATGCCTCGTCAATGAATACCTTGCCCTCAATTGCCGAGAGTTCCTCGTCCTGTTCGTAGTGCGGCGCCGGGCTCTCGAATAGTTCGGGTTTCGGCGGATTAAATCCGGAAGCAGAAACGAGTTCGCTTCCGGCGGGTGCGTACACGCGCATAAAATCAACGTTGTTCACGTTTTCAAAAATGTCGCTCTCCTCTCCGGCGTGATGGCGGACAATGGTGAGCCGTGCCGCGGCAGTGCCGTCTGCGGCAATGGTGATTTCCTGGTTCCACGATTCCTCCATGGCGCCATCCGTTTTTCCGCCGCCCACGTTCGCGTGGATAACGGAAAGGTAATCCATTTCTGCCGCGAGCACGGTGGGCGACCACTTGCGCTCCTGGAAATCCTCCTGCACGGCCCTGTCGCGAAAATACAAAAGGATATTCTTTCGCGCAATTTCATCTTGGACGAGCGTGAGGAGCTTTAAAAATTCAGAGGAATCAGCCGCGAGCACCCTATCGAGCACGCGCGGGGTGAGCTCGGCAATGTACTGCTTGGGCGCATTTTCCTCCGGGTCGTAATCAATTTCAACGGCGCGCTGGATTTCAGAAATCACATTCTCGGCCGTGAGCGTAACGCCCTCCTCCGGAAACTCCACTGGCCCGAGAAGGGCGAGCAGTTCTTTGAGCGTTGACGCCTGAAGCGCAATCACGCCGTCCACTGAAGAGTGGCCGGCTTTCTCGATAAACCAAGCAACTTTTTCTGCCGATGTGGGCCAATCCGGGTACCAGTTCGCGTCCTGCAGTTCCCACCGCGGATTAATAAGCCAGAGCGGCTTGGGGGAAATGATATTTTCCGTCAAATACCCTTGAAAATCATATGAACCGCCGCCCGGAATTTCCATCCTGCTCACCCTCCCTTGATCCATGTCCACAATGGCAAGGGAGCCGATAAAACCGCCAGCCGGACGGAGCTCATTGTTGTTCTGGAACAGCACGGCATAACGCCGCGGCCCGTTGCCGCCGAGCACCGTGACGAGCGTATCACCAAGCGAGAGGAAATCAGAAACAGCACGCTCCACCGCCGGGAGCGTGGTTTGGGCGCGGGTAAGCTCGGCGCGGTATTCTTCCGGCACGAGCGCGATAGCTACCTGCTCAAGAGAACTGCGAGCCGCGGTCAGGTGCGGCAGGGCCTCGGCGAGCGTCCGGGTAACGATCCGAAGATTCGCAACAAGCGATGTTCCCTGCTCGGGAGAGAGAAGCGGCGCGAGTGCGCCCGAAAGGAGCACCCCGGAGAGCGAGAGCTCTTCGCCCGCCCTAATGGCGTGCAGGCCGTTGCTGCCCTGCGGAGTCAATTGTATAATGGCCCGAAGTACGCCGCCCACGGCATCAATCGAAGAGCGCGCCTCACGGAATTTTTCTTCGGCGCCAGCGAGCGTCTGCCCGGCGGCTGAGAGTTCGCGCGTTGCCACCTCGCCGCGCAACGAGCCCAGGAGCGAAAATCCTTCAGCTGCCGAACCAAGCACCCGGCCGCGGAGCGTCGCAATTTTCGGACCCTCCTCATGAAGATACTTTACGGGGAGGAGCAAAAGCGCCGCACCGAGCACCACCGCTGAAATATTTCTAAAAAAATGCCGCGGCGGACGCACGAACGTCCGGGCAACCACGGATGCGCTTTCTCCAACGTTCCTCGCGCTCCGACCGACAGCCACGCCAATAATCCCCAAAAGGCGGTAGCAAGCGGCAACCGAGATGGCAAGGAGCTTCACGGGTAGGAGCACCGCGGCCTTGGCGAGCGCGATGAGAGAAAGAAGCACGTGCTCAACGGCAAAACCGGCCGCATGCGCGGTTCGCTTCCCGGCGCGGGCGATACCAGCTCCAAAAAAATCCACAAGGCGGATAAGAACATGCAAGAGGAGAAGGATGCCGAGTGGAATGGAAAGCCCAAACTCATAAAACCATCGAGCAACCCTAAGCGCCGTCCGCGCCAATGAGAGCCGCGTCCTCGGTCCAATCCTCTTTTCCAAAAAATTAACGGCAACGCGGCGGCTTGCCTTGCGGGGCCCTGCCTCACGCCGGAGGCGCGCCACTTCTTTCTTCCATTCTTCACTCGACTCCCGCTCCGGAGCGGCGGGCAGATCTTTTTCCAAAAACGGCGCAGGCGGCTCCTCTCGCTTTAGGCGAACAAGGTACGGAGAACGCTGGTGAGCGGCGCGGCGCACCGAAACGGAAACAGACGGGACAGCGCGTGTTGCCGATGCAGTGTTCCGGATTTCGGTTTCGTGGACCATTTTTTTTCGGCCATAGCTGTGCCCCTCATGGCGGGCATTGCGGGTAATGGAAAACACAAGATGCTCAACGTCGTCCCGCGGATGTTTTCGCTTTGCGATGGCTGTTTCAAATTGCTTTTTGGGCGGCATGCCTTTCGGTTACTATGGTCTTGATTATACCACAAAACGGCACATACTAAAAAGTGCAGCCAATGTGCATAACAGTGCAATTTCTCATTACGCTACTGCCTAATTGATTCGAGCACCTTTAATGTTTCTCGTGCCGTCTTTTCCCACGTAAAGTGTCCGACGCGCTCAAAACCTCTTAAGCGCAACTCATTCTGAAGGCGCTGTGAACCGCCCACCGCGTCCAGTGTTTCAGCCATGCGGTCCGCGCTCTTCGGCTCGAAATAGCTTGCCGCATCAGCCAGCGCTTCGGGTATGCTCGCAACATTCGCGGCTACCACGGGAGTGCCCCGCGCCATTGCCTCAAGGGGCGGAAGGCCGAACCCCTCGTAGAGCGAAGGGAACACAAAAAGCTTGGCACCGCGGTAAAGACCATCTAAATCCCGCTCGGAAACGCCGCCCGTAAAAATAATATCCCGCCGGAACTCCTCTGGCACCGCGCGCTCTACAAATGCCTTGAGCCGCCGGTAGAATGCGTCCTCCCTGCCGGCAAAAACGAGCTGCCAGTTGCGGTGCATGGCCGTTCGGAGCAGTACGTAGCAGCTGATGAGCGCCTCCAGATTCTTGTGCGGATACGCGCTCCCCACGTACAAAAGGTACGAGCGCGAGATGCCGAATGTAGTGCGCAAGTACGCATCAAACTGCGGCGTGTTGCCCATCCCCTCTGTTCCAAGCACCATTCGGTCAACGCCGGGATACGTAACCATAATCGCGTCTTCGCTAATGCCAAAATGCCGGATAATATCCCGCTTCGTAAACTCCGAAACAGCCATAACGCGCGCGGCGTTTTTGAGCGCGTTTTTGAGCACCATGCGGTATCCGGCGAGCTTGGCGCGATAACGCCAGCCGGGGAGCGTTGTGGCGCGCGAATCTGGAAAGTGGAGCACAATAAGATCATGGATGGTAACCGCATACGGAACCGGACACCAGTACGGAACATTCAGGTGCGGGAAATGGCAAACATCCACGCCGGAGCGCCGAATCAAAAGCGGCATCTCGATATGCTCGCGGAATCCGTACCACGGCGCGTCAGTCCGCACAACGCGAACTTTGCCCCGAGGGAAAGAAACGCTCTCCGCAGTTTTTGAATCCATGAACAGCGTGTACCGGTTGTCGTCGGTTCGGTCGGCCAACTGGGCAATCAAGCGTTCAACGTACCGCCCGATGCCGCGGTGGTACACTCCATACATGCGTGCGTCAATGCCAATGTGCATAGTAGAAATTCTTCAGCGTACTAGTTCCTCTAGAACCGGAACTTCATCTACCTTCTCAACCCTGAACCTTACCCGTCCCAGCACCTGTCCTCGTGTGGTTTCAACCGACACCCGCCACGCTCCCGACGCAAGATTCGTTTTCACGGAATAGCCGCGGTAGCCATCTCGGCGGCCGCCAGTAATTCGGAAAGGCAGTCGATCTCTCGCCACCCATTCCTTGGCGACTGCATCATACTGCTCCCAGCGGTGGACAATGGTTGTTCGCAAATCAGCCGGAGCAAAAATAGCCGTATACACAAAGGCGCGCTCGCCAGGCGCAAGGCGCACCGTCTGTCCGGGGAGGATTCGCCGCCACCACGCCTCGGCCTCAGCTCGTAGCAGGTACCTCCCCCCCAGCCGCTCCACGCCGTGGTACGCGCCCGCTTCGCGGATGGCGAGCGGAATGGGGGGAATGAGATTGGCAAAATAGAGAGCGCTCATGGCGAGCACCATAGTCGCCATCACGCGCGCTAAGCGAGTTCGGTGCTTGCGTATGCCCGGCGCAAACAAAGACACCAGCGCGAGGTACGCATACATGCATGCGAACGCCGCGCCGCTTGCGGCAAGGAACACCCACGCTTCGAGTGAGTTAACAAGAAATGTCAGCGCCACCAAAAAAAACGAGAGAGAAATAAAAAAATACACGCACACCTGCACGGTCGGTTTGAGAAAGTGCCGACGGAACACGTCGTTTCCAACCATCAATACAACAAGAACGAGCATCACCGGCCAACTGACGGACAAGCTCCCGGAAAACCAATAAAAAATGAATGACGCCGAGAGGAGTGCGCCAAAAGTAAACTGCAGCGCAAAGGGCGCCGCGAGCCGCGCGAGCCGCACTCGTTGCGAAATACGTCCCGCATCGTAGTCGTGCATGAACGCAATAGCCGTTCCGGCAACGACAAAATGCAGTAAGAGGACAATGAGCGCCGTGCCGATGCGGATAGTGGCAAACGTTGCGTAATCGGCCACAAAGCCGGCCACAAGCGTTGCGGGCATCAATAAGCGCTCATACCGTGCATACCATGCTTTCGCCTTTTGATACTGTGATGTAAATGTAGTAATCATACTGATTCCAAAACCCGGAGTGTTTCTTTTGCAGTCGTATCCCAATCAAACTTCACGGTTCGGGCCAGCCCTTCTGCGCGGAGTGTTTTGACAAGCTGCCCATCCGCCACGAGGGCGTGAAATGCGTCCGCAATGCTCTCGATGCGGTACGGATCAATCAAGAGGCCGGCCTTGCCCACCACCTCGCCGAGGGAAGAATTGGCCGAAGCGATAACCGGCACTCCGCAACCCGCCGCCTCAAGCGGGGGAAATCCGAACCCTTCGTAGAGCGAAGGATACACAAAAAACGAAGCCATGCTATAGAGCGCGCTCAGATGCTTCGTCCGGACATCGGAGATACTATGTATGCGGTTCCGGATCGGGGAACTCCGCACTTCCTGAAAAAATTTTCCCGCTTTCCACCCACGGTGCCCGGCAAAAAGCAGATGAAAGGGGCGCGCCTCGTCCGGGTGTTCCCGGTTCCAGAGATTAAAAGCTGCAATGGTTGCCCGGCCGTTTTTACGCGGTTCAATGGTTCCGGCCTGCAAGATAATAGGAGCTTGGGGGATTCCGTACTCCGCGCGAACCGCGTCCAAAACGGCGCGATCGTGAATGGGCCGGAATTGCGAATCCAATCCCGAATGGATGACGCGAATCTTGGATTCGTGAAGCTGATACTCGCGGACAATATCTCGCTTGGTGGATTCGGAAACCGAAATGATGCGGCTGGCGCGGCGGCAGAGTTCGCGAGGTTGCGCCAGGCGGTGCCACAAATTCTGCCGCCACGTAAAACATTCCGGAAAAAACGCAAAAGAAATATCATGCATGGTGAGCACCAAAGGTACGTGCTCGGACCATGCGCCGTACCCAAAGGTAGGCATAAACAGTACGTCGCACCCGCCCACGAGCCGGTCGATGCAGGGCGACCCTCGAAACCGGAACGAAGCATTGAGGAGCGCATTGGGAAACCGGAACCGGTGGAGCTCGACGTTCGGCATTCGAGCGAATGAGTGGAGCAACGCATCGTTGCCTTGCGAACGCCGATTGGCAAAAAGCTTAACGGTATGCCGTTTGGCAAGCGGCAGTAAACGCTCCAGCAGATTTTTAGCATACACAAAAACACCCCCGGTGCCCTCCAACAATACTCTGGCATCTATACCGATTACCATACGCGCGTCTTAACTCCTGCTCTCCGCATACTTCATCTCCACAAAACTCCTCATCTCCCGCCGGAACCGCTCTTCGGAAAACTGCTCCGCGTGGTCGCGAATCCGCTCCGCATCAAACGAAATTCTCCGCGAACGGATGACTGCGTCTGCAAGCGATTGCCAGGTCTGCTCCTCGAAAAACAGTCCGGTTTCACCTTCGGTAACCGTTTCGAGCGCCCCGCCTGCGCCGTAGGCGATAACTGGGGTGCCCGCGGCCATGGCCTCAATCGCAGAGATGCCAAAATCCTCTTCCTGGGGATGGAGAAACGCCCGTGCCGAAGCCAGTACGCGCTTTTTCTCGCGCTCCGGCAAGGACCCCAAAAACGTAATACTCGGGCCCGCAAGCTTCCGAAGGCGCGGCAGTTCCTCGCCGTCGCCCACAATCAAGAGCGGCATCCGGAGTCGATTGAACGCGCGAATGGCAATGTCCACGCGCTTGTACGGCCGAAGGCGCGAAACAAGGGCATAATGCGGCCGGCTCGAGAGCATCGGATAATTGGCTACGTCCACCGGCGGGTAGATAACTGTGCTCCCGCGGTTGTAGTACCGCGCAATGCGGCCCGCCACAAACCGCGAGTTCGCAATAAAGTGATCAACCCGAGCGGAAGCGAGCTGGTCCCACATCCGCAGACGATTCAGAACAATCGGCAAGAGCCGCCGGATGATGCCGCCGCCGCCGACTTCTTCCACGTACGTGTGCGCGTCGCTCCAAAGGTAGCGCGTCGGCGTATGGCAGTAGCAAATATGGAGCGAGCGCGGCGGCGCGATGACGCCCTTGCCGAACGCGGATGCCGAAGAGAGAATGACGTCGTATTCCGAAACATCGAATGATTCTATCGCCGCGGGCATGAATGCAAGGTACCACCGCAAGTGCGAGCGGGAGAGCGGGAGTTTTTGAATGAACGAGGTTCGAATTTCTAGATCGTCAAAAAAATCGGCGATTTTTTTCGGATCGTGCGCGAGCGTAAAGAGCGGCGAATCGGGCCACAGGCGGTGCATGGCAAGAAGCACGCGTTCGGCGCCGCCGATTTGGTTCAGGTGGTCGTGCACCAGTGCGACTCTCATACCGCATTGCGTCCCGAGAGCACGGCCCACGGCGTCCGCAGGAGGATGCTGATGTCCATTCCCAAGCTCCAATGCTCAATATAAAAAAGATCAAGCCGCGCCTCTTCTTTAAAATCCAAATCCGAACGGCCGGAAATTTGGGCCAGCCCCGTCACCCCGGGTTTGATGTTCAGGAGCCGACGGTGCGGATGCGCGTACTGCCCCACCTCCTCGGGCTCGTGCGGCCGCGGACCCACCAAGCTCATGGCGCCGAGAAGCACGTTCACGAAATTCGGCAGCTCATCGAGCGAGTAGCGCCGCAGAAACCTTCCAACTCTCGTAATGCGCGGGTCGTTCGCCATTTTAAACAGCGGGCCGCCGGTTCGTTCGTTGTGCGCTGCCAATGCCCGCTTCTGCGCATGGGCGCCGGAAACCATTGACCGAAACTTGTATAAAGCAAATCTTCGCCCGCCTTCGCCTACCCGAGTCAATTTCACCAGCACCGGCCCGGTTGAATCGAGTTTAATGGCAACGCCGACAATGGCCGCGAGCGGAATACCAACAATTAGCACCACGGCGGAAAACGCCACATCCATAATCCGCTTGGCAATTCTCCCCCACCCGTCGAGCGGCGTGGGCCTGATATGGACGAGCGGAACGCCAGCAACATCGTGCACCGCAACGGTGCGCGATTCCGCGTCGAGCGTGTCCGAAGCATATGAAAATTCAAGGTGATGCTCGTGGCAGAACTCGAGGAGGCGTGCAAGCTCCCGCCTGCCCACGCCGATATCGGCCTGCATGACGCCATCAGCGCCCCCGCTCTTTGCGATATTGGAGAGGAGCCCCAGCGAGGCATCGTCTATGTTTCGCAGGTGCCGAACCACCCGCAACCCTGATTTGGGGTCTTGTTTAATGGCCGCAACGAGGCGTTCCGCCGTAACATCGCGCCCCAGCACAACCACCCGGAGCACCCCGGTGCCGCGCCGGTAGAGCGCGCGCTGCACAGACCGAATGACGAGCCGGCCGACAAACACAAAAAGAATTGCGGCAAGCCAACCGAAAAGCACGATGAAGCGGGAGCCAAAGAGCTCGTGCCGGAAAAAGATGAAAAACACAACCGCAATGAAGCCGGTCGAACAGCCGAGTATCACTTTCGTGAATTCATCCACGAGCCGGCGCGGACGCCGGGCCGCATACATGCCCGCGAGCGCGAATATGGGCAGCCACAGCAGAGCGACCAAAACCACGAGCCGCATAAATTCAGGGAGCGGAAGTTCAAAAACGACGGGACGAACATCTGTGAGGAATGTTTCGTAACGGAGAAAATATACAAAAACACCGGCTCCCAAAAGCATAATGAAATCAACCGGCAGGAGAAGGAAAGTAAAAAAGAGATCCGAACGCTTCATACCCTAAGTATATAACAAAAAAGACCCTCAGAAAGAGTGGTCTTTTTTTTAGCACACATAACGGATAGGGCAACCATAAGCCGAATTCAGTACCCCCCGCCTTGCGGGGAGCGACAATCATCTATCTCGACGCCGCATTACTGTGGCGCTCTAACGGGCTACCAATTGTTTGCCCTTTCACCGGGTAGGGTTTGCCTTTCTGGCATGTCGCCATGCCAGCATGTAAGCTCTTACCTTACAGTTTCACTGTTAACCTGATCCCTTGCGGGCCATCGGTTACCTATTCTCTGTTGCACGTGCCCTGGCTTTGAACCGTACGAAAGTTCTCGAGAGACCCCTCGTACGCCTCGTATACCGGTCGCTGTTAACGACTACCCTTTTTGTGGTGTTCGGACTTTCCTCCCGCTCACGTTAGATGAGCGGGCGATTGTCTGATTACCCTATCCGTTATGAGTACTCAAATGTGCGGTTTTATCTAACTATAATATCAAAAACATCACAAAATGTCAAACTTAATCCAGAACTTTATTTACGAGCGCGTCTGCGCCCTTATTCTTGGAACGAAGAACATGCTTTATGGAGTACCGCTGAAATCCTTGCAGCAGATTCCACGCCTTCACAAAGAGCGCTCCAAGTTCTGCGTTCCGCACCTTGTACTCGCGCTGGAGCTGTTTGACGACAAGCTCGCTGTCCATGACAACCGCAACCTCGCTCGCGTCCAATTTGTGCGCGGCTTCGAGGCCGCGAATCAATGCTTGGTACTCCGCCTGATTGTTGGTGGCCTCGCCAATGTACTCGCTAATTTCTTTTTTCACGGTGCCCTTGGCATCCGCAATCACCACCCCTATCCCTGCAGGTCCGGGATTCCCCCGCGCTCCGCCATCAGTATGTATGGTTAGTTTCATGGTTTCTTAATGTCAATAAGTTTAAGCTGTACTGACTTTTTCCCGTTCCACGTATTCACCTCCACCTCATACGCAACGTCAATCATATCCCCGGGATTCAGCACCCCGTGCCACTCCGCTCCCATGCGGAACCCGATTGCCTCGTGCGTCACGCCGTTCTGTTCAAGCATGAGCTTCATGTGCGCGCCATCCGACCCGACCAGGAACAGATTTTTTATGCGCGCGCCGAAGCTCGAAAATTTCGGCCGCGGATTGCCCATGCCGAATGGCGCGAGCCGCTCAAGTTCAGCCGCGAGCGTAAAATCAACAGCGTCAAACGAGAGTTCCGCATCGAGCGTGAGTGTTTTTACCAAATCCTCATCCGAAAGAATCCGCTCGGCAACCGCATTCATGGTTGCGCCAAACGGTGCGAGCGCCTCCTCCGAGTGGAGCGTAAACCCGCATGCGCCCTCATGGCCGCCAAATTTGGCAAGGTGCTCGGCTCCCTCGGCGAGGGCCTCGGTAATGTTGAATCCCGGAATGCTCCGGCCCGAACCCACGAGCTTCTCTCCGCTGCGGGAAATCACGAGCGAGGGCCGATGGTAGAGCTCGGTGATGCGTCCGGAAACGAGCCCCACCACGCCCACAGGCCAGTTGTCCCCCACCGCGACGAGCACTTTGCGCTCGGAAAGCTGGGGCTTTACCTGCAAAAGCGCCTCGGCGAGCAATCGCTCGGTTTCGGATTGGCGCTCGCTATTGGTGGCGTTCAAAAGCTCCGCCAGGTCGCGCGCCGTACGCGCATCCTGCGTCTCCAAGAGCTCATAGGCAGTGCTGGCGTGGTCCAATCGCCCTGCGGCGTTGAGCCGAGGCCCGAGCATAAACCCTATTTCGTACACGCCAAGCTCGCCCGGCGTTTTTTTTGCCGCAGCAATGAGCGCTAAAAGCCCGCTCCGCCGCGTTTTGTTGAGCACTTTCAATCCGTAGGTCACGAGCGCCCGGTTCTCGCCCACAAGCGGCATCATATCCGTCACCGTGGCAATGGCAACGAGATCCAAAAACCATTTTTCCTGCCCCTCCGGAAGGTTGAACGATTTCCACAAGGCCTGCACGGCCTTAAACGCCACGCCCGCGGCAGCTAAATTCTTGAAAGGATATGTTTCGCCCGAGAGGTGCGGATTCAAAAACGCGGCCGTATCGCGCGGAAGCTCAGCCGGCTCTTCATGGTGGTCGAGGATCACAACGTCAATGCCCTTGGCGCGCGCGTGGGCCACCTCGTGCACGTTTCCGGTTCCGCAGTCAACCGTAATAATGAGCGTTGCGCCTTCTCCCGCAATGTAGTCAATCGCCGCAGCATTTAGGCCGTATCCCTCTTTTTCGCGGTGCGGAATGTATGCCTCCGCATGCTTGACGCCGAGGCGCTTCAACGTCTCCACGATTTGAACGGATGAACACACGCCGTCCGCATCGTAATCACCGTACACGTACACCGTTTCTCCGGCCTTCACCGCCTCTCGGATTCTGGATACGAACTTTTCCATATCACGGAACAGAAACGGATCATGCGAATGTTCGTACTGTGGATTGAGAAACGCTTGTATCGCATCGCGCTCGACAATGCCTCGGTTGGCGAGCAACTGCAAAACAACCGGGTGGATGCCCGGAAGTTCTGCTACGTGAACTCCTGTTTTAATATTCCAGAAAGGCATGTTACGCGGCGGCTTCCGTATGCGGGCCGTTTGCGGCGAGCTTGGTGTACACGTACGCCATTGCCACAATCACCGTTGGTGCGGTTGCAAAAATACCAAGAATGAGCGCCAAAACTCCCAAAAAATTAACAATGCCAAAAACAACATTTGCGCCCAATAAATCCCACTTGAGCCCGTTTGTCGCGCGGCTTGACGCCTTCAGCGCGGCAATGGGCCCGAGGCCCTTGTCCACAATAAAGTAGGTGTACCACTGGAACTTAAGCGCCAAAATAATGCCGGGAATAATGAATAGAATAAACCCGCCGAGAAGAATGAGCCAGTAGAGCAGCGTGCCGGCCAAAAATTTCAAAAAGAGACGCCAGGACCGATAGAGTTCAGCCATGCTGGGCCGGCCGCCACGGACAAACGCAAGCGCTATCTTGAGCAGCCCAATTTTGAACAGGATAGCAAAAACCATTATGATGACCTGGGAAACAATAACTGCGACGCCTTCGCGGATTTCAAGCACCTGAAAAACGATGCCCGGAACCATTGAAATGACAATGATGATGAGCAGTAAACCCACAAAAAACCAAAAGTGCTCTTTCGTGGTGCGCCAGCCGAGCCGCAGCGCCTCGCCGATGCTGAAAGCGGGTGTCATAGATTACTCCTCTCCTTTAATTTTATTCACGGAACGCCCGATGCCAAAAGTGATAACCTCCACAACAACCGTCACTCCCACCGCGTACACGAACTTCGCCGCAATACTGTCTTCGTCGCCGAAGAAAGTAGCCCGCGCAAAGAGATCCTGAACCGCGCTGTTCCACGCCAAGGCGGCCACGAGGCCAAAACCAGCCGTGGCGAGGGTTGAAAGCTTCTCTAATATTTCAAGTCGAAGGTTTTTTTTGGACATGATGTAATAGTGATTAGGTCAGCTTTTTAACCTTATGCCGCCCCTTATCACTATGTTTCTTAATCGCATGTTTGTTCAAAATTCCGGCCTGCGCCCCAACGTGGCAAATGACCGATTCGGAGTTTGCAAGCCCGAGATCCAGGGCGTACGCACTATCGTTTTTCATGATGAGTCCGGCCACAAACCCGGAACCAAAAGCGTCTCCGGCGCCGGTGGGCTCTTTGGCGCGGATGGAGGAATCCGCGGAAATATGGAGTATCTGGCCAGCGTCCGCGTAGTATGCGCCCTTAATCCCGTCTGTAATAATAACACGCTTCGGGCCCGCGGAAAGCAACGCAATAAGGAGATGTGAAATATCGTCCTTTCCGCCAACCAATTCCAATGCCTCATCCCGATTAACATTAAATACTTCCGCGTGGCGCATAAAGCGGCCAAGTCCCTTGAGCCCGGCTTTCAGCTGCACCAAGCCCGGATTCCACGCCCATCGGATGCCGCGCTTTGCGACAACCGAGGAAATATCCGCAAGTTCCCGCTTCCAGGAGCCGCCGGAGAGCGCGGTGGTGTAGTACCATCCGGCGCTGGTAATGCCGCGCGATTTTGAAGAAAAATTCACCGCGTCGCTGGCGCCGCGGTGCGCAAGCGCCACGCGGTCGTGCTTTGCGGAGCCAGACACGATGAGCGTTGAAAACCCCGTGGCAACGCCGCGCGCACGGGTAACGAACTCGGTGCCAATGCCCTCGTGCCGCATCGCCGCCGCGATAGTGTCGCCAGCGTCATCTAAACCCACGCAGACAACGCTGGCCGTACGGAGGCCCATACGGGCAAAGGTGACTGCGCTGTTCAATCCTCCCCCACCCCATGCCGAGGCGGCACGCTCCACGTCTATCTTTGCCCCGAATTCAAGGGCGAGGAGCTTTTTGCGGGTCGCCTCCGGCGAAGGATTTTGTATGACCGGAGCGTCACGAGAATCCAGAAAGAGGAATATGTCGCGCATCGCGGAGCCGACAGTTATGCAGTCGTACCGCATATCTAGAGCCACCCGCGCTTGCGGAAATAAATAATGACGAGCGAAATCAGCGAAAAAATAGCAACGAACATGATCCAAATGACTCGCGGGTGGCCGGCGAACGGCAGTTCAATGTTCATTCCGTAAATGCCGGAAAGGAGCGTTAAGGGCAGGAGCGAAACGGAAAAAATGGTAAGCAATTTAATTACCTCGTTGGTACGCTGGGAAATGAGCGATTCGCTCACATGGTGGAGCGAATTCATAACTTCGACGTGACTTTCAGTAATCGAACGGATGCGGTTCAGCGTGTCATTGACGTCATCAAAATAGATGGAGAGTTTTTTGGTAAAGTAGGGCTTGTCCGTACCCACAAGCGCGGCAACCGCCAGATGATCCGGCTCGGTTATCCGCTTCAAGCGGATGAGATTGCGCTTCACCAGCGCGATGTTCCACACAGTCCGCCGGCGCATGTCTTCGCTGTAAATATCCTCCTCAATATCGCCGATTTGATCACTCATGGTGCGCACCACGGGCCACATCGCTTTTGCGAGCATGTCAACGATTTCATAAAAGAAAAACGCCGACCCTTCGCCCATAAAACCCTTTCGCTCCTGTTCGTCTTCTGTGAGCCGGTCAAACAGTTCAGCAAGCTCCTTGCATGTCCCCTTGCACACCGTTACCACGTAATCGTGGCCGAGAAACACATCGAGCTCGGTCACGTGAATCCGCCGGTCTTCCTCGTGGTAATCCGGAAAATGCAGGACGGAAAACAGATACTTCTCGTAAAAATCCGCCTTTGGCTGCTGGGGGCCGCCGGCAACATCCTCGTAGTCCAACTCGTGGAAATCGAAGTGCTCCTTTAGGTATATAAGGGCCGCTTCGTCGTTCGAATCAAAGCTGTGCCAAGTGAATTTTCCGTGCGTTACTTCTCTGTGCATACTTTATTCTTTTTTGATGGCCGGCAGCCGGTTCCATGCCGCAAGAACAGCGAGCGTTGCGCCGAGCGTTCCGAGGAGTCCGAGGAGTCCCTTGAGCCAGGGGTTACCTACGTGCCAAAAACCGATTTCGACTGCTGCCGTGGCCGTACCCAAGCCGCCGGACTCGTCACTCACCGTGAGCGTAACGGCGTACGTCCCTGCTCCCGGAAACGAATGAAGGGGATCCTGGGATTGCGAAAGCTTTCCGTCTCCGAAATCCCACAGATAGATAAAATTCGGCGTGCCGCCGAGCGCTTCAAACTGCCAGGTATGCCAGCCAAACCGGCTCCGCGCAATCTGCACTTCAAGCGTGTGTGTTGCCTCGGATTCTTCTGGAAACGTATAGGTAACCTCTTCAATGTTAAACTCGCGCTGCTCCTCATTCGGCAGAACTGGACTGCTGGCTTCCAATGCAACCGTCTCGGTGAGAATGGAAGGCGGCTCCTCGTGCGGCGGTTCGGCCGGGCTTGGTGTTTCTTTCGGAATGCTCGACCGAGTCGGGTCGAGCGGAAACGCGTCATCCTTGTCGTTTACCCCATCCCCATCCGTATCAGCCCGTAGGGGATTGGTTCCATTGGTGGTCTCTATCCCGTCATTAATGCCATCGTTGTCATCGTCCCAATCAGCGGTGTCGGGTGTGCCGTCTCCATCAGTATCTTTATCAATCAAAAAATTCTTTATTGTCGCTCGGTTGTTCTCAGTATTTCCGTCTGCCGGATCAAGATTAATCAATTCCGCGGCAACCGCGTAGTACCCTTCGGAGGGCTCCCAATCCACGAACACGACATCGGTTCCGCCCGCAACCGCCGAAAACGGCTGGTCAGTGCCGATTCCCCTTTCCTCGACCGTAAACCGAACCGAACCGCGCACATCCTGCTGGCCCAGGTTGCGAACCGTGGCATAGATGCGGATGATCTCGCCGGCATATGGCTTGGCGTTGGAAAACGTAATGTCACTGGATTGGAGCGATACATCCGCCGCCGCGAAAACTGCCCCCGGAATCAGCCACACAAGAGCCAGCGCCAGCAGTAATCGCGTACCCATAGGTATCAATAAGTATAGCACCTCTCTCATTCAACCACCACATCTTCAATGACGACATTCTCAAGAGGCCGGTCGCGCGCATCCCGCGCAACTGCAGAGATGGCATCTACCACCTCGTAGCCCTCCGTGACGCGGCCAAACACCGTGTGCTTGCCGTCGAGCCACGGTGTGGCATCGGCCGTCACAATAAAAAATTGCGAACCGTTCGTGTCCGGACCCGCATTTGCCATGGCGAGTGCGCCGCGCACAATCTTGTGCTGGTTGATTTCATCGTCAAAAAAGTAGCCAGGCCCGCCTGTGCCGTCGTTTGCCGGATTATCATCCTTGGAGAGCGGGTCCCCGCCCTGGATCATAAAATCCGGGATCACGCGGTGAAACGTGGCGCCATCGTAGAAATCGCGCTTCGCGAGGGCCATAAAATTGTTCACGGTGTTCGGCGCATCCGCGGAAAAAAGCTCAAGCGCAATATCTCCCCTAGATGTCTTGAGAACGGCTTTTGTCATGCTTTGAGTGCCTTCATCTTGCGGGGGTGCCGAGGAAAGCTGCTCGGGTTCCGCCCCGGAACGATTGGCAGTGTTAATGTTAAGCAAAGGGGCTTCGTCAGATTGCTTGGCGCACGCCGCGCCGAAGAGAGCAATCGCCGAAACAACAACGAACAATTTGAGTTTAAACATAGTGTCTTATTCAAATGCAACTGGAATCTCTACCAAATTTTGAACTGATCCATCTTCTGGGCTATGGCTGAAAATCGAGAGCGTTCCAGAATCGGTTTCGGGATTATCGAATACCAAAAGTTCGCCGAAACTGCCGAACTCACTCGTTTCTTCTGCGGCATACGTAACGGTTTTTTCGGCGAGAAGCTTCCCTCCCGCATCTTTCAACTGCATCTGGAACGTGGCCTCGAATGTGCGCGCTTCGCCTTTCACGAGCAGTGGGCTCGCGACTTTTGCGTTCTGCTGCGGCTCGGTTACTGTAATGTTGCCTGACTCGCTCACCGTCGGCTCCCCTGCCTCCGGGAGTGCTTCGGAAATCGCCTCGGCCGGCCGCTCAACCGGGGGCTCCTTGGGGGCCTGCTTGAATCCGAGCACAAGCAGGAGAACAATGAGTCCGGCAGTGATCCAAATGTACTTGGTCATACTTCTGATAGTACCATGTTAGCTAAAAATCGCCAATCTCTTTTTTGAGTGTATTTTCAACGGTCCAAGAATCCACCGTGTATACAAGCTTGCCGTTCTCGCGCGCCACATAGTACTCTTCCTGACCCTCCACCTTACCACCCACTATAAGCGCGTCTTTTTCGCCGGTTTCAAACCCAAGCTCAATGCGGATGTCAATGGGCTTGCCTGAAAGCCCGGCCTGCTCCCGCGTGACATCCTCGCGGATATCAGCTGCAAATAAATCAGAGAGTGTTGTAAGCACCGGGCCGACTTTCTCGTCTGACGAGCCGCGCGAAAACGGCGTCACCTGCTGCCATCCGTCCCCGGTTTTGATGAGCGAGATTTCCGTATCCTGATACCGCCAATCAATGGAGGTAACCTTTAGGGCATCAAACACCCATACGCGCTTGTCGCGCCAGTCCGTTCGGTTGAACACGGGGCGGATGTTTTGGGGAGCAAGATACACCGTATCGGCATTTGCGTAGCGCATGTAGGTGGTGGTGAAGCCCGGCCCTTCCTTGCCGACAATGGCATCAATCACCTGCTCATCCTCCTCCCACGCTTGAATGCCCACGCCGACATCGTCCACCTGAAACTCTTCGTGCTTTTCCGGATTGCGGGAGGCGATTTCCCCTTTGGGCATGTTCTCGAAAATATCAAGCAAGTCCGTTATGTACTCAGGATTAACGCGATACTCCCCTTTATTGGTAACAACCCACACATCCCGCTCGCGCAGCTCTAAGATATTTTCATAAAGCCCGTTAACGCCCGTCACCCTAATTTTAGTAAGCTTACTCGGGTTCACGCCAAAAAATGACGCTGGGTTGCGCTCATTCTTGCCGCTTTGGATGCCCTGCACAATGCCCATGACAATAAGCACCGCGGCAAGAATGGCAAGGAGGATAAAAATATTCTTAAATTTTGAGAGAGGAACTGGCATACTACAGTGCGATTCTACTCTTTCTTCTTCGCGCAAATCTAATCAATCCATACCCCGCAAACAACACCGACACACCAAGAATATTCAGCCACTTTATGGCATTTTTTGCTGTGTCGGAAACCTCCCGGAGCGGCCGGTCAGTCACGGCTTTGGAGCGGATAGCTGTCAGCGACTCATCGCTCACCAAGGCATCCACCAAATTCTGAAACAGCACGGCATTCGATTGGAACCGGCCCAGCGTGGAATCGGTTACAAAGTCCGCATCGCCCACCGCAATAATTCGGCCGTCATTGGTTGCGCCTAAAAATTTCTCCCGTTCTTCCTTGGAAACGGGCTCTTCTCCTTTGTCGCTCGACTTTCCGGGAATGGTGCTCTCCGAGAACAAGCTCTCAAACTTTCCTGTGAGCATGGTGGCGAGCACGTGCGATTTTTGGGTACCCTCTTCGGGTGCGGGAATCTGGCGCGGGTTCAAAGCCCAGTCCCCATCTTGCACCCAGCCCCCTGCTGTGGTGCGGACCAAATCCGTAAACTCCGTGCCCTCGGGCAGTTTTTCCTCCAGCACCTCGAGCGTGGCGGCCCAGGTGAACACGGCTGATTCTAGCTTATTGACAATTCCCGAATCCGGATTAAATCCACCCTTGGGAACTTTTATCCAGAAGGGGTAGGGAGCAAAAAATTGGACCTGGTCTGTTCTGAATGCGGCCAGCTCGTTGGCGGTATCGAGCGCAAGATTCTTGTTCAAGCGCACCCCGTACTGTGCAAGGAGTTCTCCCAAACCCGTGTCGAGTTTTTCCACGGAGAGGTCAACCCCGTTGATGGTTGTCCCTTCCGCCAGCACCAAAAGGTCTCCGCCCCGCATCAAAAACTGGTCAATCACGTACTGCTCGCGCTTCGTCAGTTGCTCCCGCACGCCCGGGATAACGAGCGCGTCAACGTCTTCCGGAATCAGAGTGCCTTCCTCAATAGCTGCATCCCGCAGGTGATACTGGCGCTCGAGGAGGGAAGCGACCTGCTCGAAATCGCTCTCCCGATTGAGCGCGCCCCGGCCGCGGAGAAACGCGATGGTGGGAATCTCGTCGCGGATTACCCTGCTGACAGCGGCCGCCACATCATACTCGAGCGTTGCCGTATCCTGCACAATGGGAATAATTTCCTGTTCATCCCCGTAGAACACGGCAATGCCGAGGTAGCCGTTGGTCACCTGGTACTTGTCCTTCTCCACCACGTTAAACTGGAGCGTGGGGATGCCGAGTCCCCGCGCTTCCTGTTCGATTTTTTCGTCGCCGGAGGGGTTCAAGTACGTAACGATAACATTTCCATTCGACACGGTTTCAAACTCGCCCAGAATATCCCGCACGTCCTGGTTGCGGTTCAACAGATACCCGGGCAGCTCTGCGGTAAAATACGCTTTCACGTTCACCACGTCGTCCAAATTCCGGAGCAGATCTTTGGTGGTTTGCGAAATGCTGTAGTCGCTGTTTTCCGTTACATCCCACCGCGCGAAAAGCTTGGTTGAAAAAATGTTGATGACGAGCGCCAACACAATCACAATACCTATCGCCAAAAGGGCATTCGCCTTGTTCAGTTGTCGTTTTGATTGCAGCATAGTTACCTCCAATTTCTCGACCCAATGCTCTGAATGTTCAAATACAGAAACAAGGCCGTAAACGATAGGTAATAGATAATGTCGCGTGTGTCAAAAATGCCTTTGACGACGCTCGCGAAATGCGTGGCGCTCGAAATGAACTGAAGGATTGAAGCAAGGGGTCCCGTGATGAACGAGAGCACATTGTTCGAGCCGATGAAAAAAATAACAAAAAGGCCGGAGAGCGAAACGAGAAACGCAACAATCTGGTTGCGGGTAAAGGAGGAAACAAGCAGTCCGAATGCAAGGTACATGGCGCCAAGGAGGACGCCGCCCGCATACCCCGCAATCACGGTGCCGACATCACTATCGCCGAGTACGGCAATGGTGATGGGCAAGGTAATGGAAAGAGAGAGCACTAAAACGAGAAACAGCAACGCCGAAAAAAACTTGGCAAGCACCACTTCAAAATCGCGGATGGGCAGCGTGAGCAGAAATTCAATGGTGCCGCTCTTTTTCTCCTCAGCCCACGCGCGCATGGTAATTGCGGGAGCGAGGAGCAGAAAAAGCCACGGCAGCAATCCGAACCAAGAGCGGAGCGTTGCCTGGCCGGTTAAAAAGAAGCTCTGAAAAAACAAGAAATTGGCAACAATCAAAAACACGGCCGCAAAAATGTATGCGATCGGGCTGTTAAAGTATGCCGCAAACTCACGCTTGAAAATGGG
>CAZBWF010000004.1:4853-20763 GCA_964495675.1 uncultured Gammaproteobacteria bacterium | reverse complement strand
GCTCGCCAGCTCATCCTTGCGGAAATGCGTGTCCGCGGCTTTGCGGTAGATAAACATGACCACGTCCGCGTCCTGTTCAATGGAGCCGGATTCGCGCAAGTGCGCGAGCTTGGGGATGGCCGCTCCCTGCTGCTGTTCCACGGCGCGCGAGAGCTGGGAAATGGCAATCACCGGAATGTCCAGCTCGCGGGCAATGGATTTCAACGCGCGCGTGATTTCCGCAACCTCTTGCACGCGGTTGTCCGTGGAGCGGCCTTCCATGAGCTGGAGGTAGTCAACCACCAGGCACCCGAGCCCGTGCTCCATGTGGAGCCGGCGCGCCTTGGTGCGGATTTCCATAATGTTCGCGGTTGCCGAGTCGTCAATAAAAATAGGGGCCTCGGAAAGTTCTCCCATGGCATGCCCGATGCGCGGGAAATCATCGCGGTCCGGGGAACTGGAGAGCTTGCCCGTGCGCATGCGCCAGAGTTCCACTCCGGCCTGCGTGCACAACAATCGGTCCACGAGCTGTTCCTTGGACATTTCCAAGCTAAAGATGCCCACCGGCCTTTTTTGCACCACGCCGATGTGCCGCGCAATGTCGAGCGCTAATGTGGTTTTGCCCACCGAGGGCCGGGCCGCAATCACCACCAAATCCGAATCCTGCAATCCCGAGAGCTTGTCATCCAAATCCGTGAACCCGGTGGGCGTGCCGCGCAGCCGTCCGTCCCCCTGGTGGAGCCGTTCAATCCGCTCGAACGTTTCGTGCAGAACGCTCCTGATGCCGATAAAGTTCTGCTTCAGCTGGCGCTGGGAAATGGCAAACAATTTCTGCTCGGCTTTGTCTAAAATATTCTCCACGTCCTCGCTCTCGTCATACCCCAATTGGGTAATCTCCTGCGAGGCATAGAGGAGCCGCCGCAGTGTTGCTTTCTTCTGCACGATGCTGGCATAGAGGCCCACGTTCGCGGCCGAGGGCACGGCGTCCGTGAGTTCGGTCAGGTAGGTTCTGCCGCCGACCAGCGCGAGCTGTTTTCGCTCCTCAAGCTGGTTCGACAAGCTCAAGATATCAATGGGCTCGCGCTTGTCGAACAAGTCGAGCATGGCCTGGAAGATGATTTGGTTGATGTCTTTGTAAAAGTCCTCCGGGGTAATGGCGTCCGCGATTTTGATGATGGCGTTTTCGTCCAATAAAATAGAGCCGAGCACGGATTGTTCGGCTTCAATGTTCTGCGGGGGGAGTTTGGCAAGGGTGTTGTCTCTCGGCATAGCCATACCATTATACCTTGTTGTTTTTGATTTTAGAATTCTTGGTTCGTGCACATCTCTTGCACATTGACAAATTGTTTTTTTTATGATAGATTGATTTTCCGAAAAACGACCTTTCCAAACATACCTACACGAGGAGATGATACGATGGCCAGAAAGAAGCAGCAGTATAACCCGAATACACGGGTTTGGCGGGGGATACTTACTGTGCTGGGCGTCTTGGTGGTTGCCGGATTCATCTGGCACGGCACGCAGGAAAAGACACAGCCCAAGCTAGAACCGCTCATGCCGTTCGGCGAAAAGCTGGCCCGGGATGCCCGCGAGAAATCGCGGGATGCCAAGCGCGTTAGTCCCGTGCCAACGTCCGCAGACAGGGAATTGGGTGACCGGGCTTGGCAAAAGTACGTTGAGCTCGTGAACGGCTACGAGTACCCGGAAGTGCTTCAAGGTTTTGTCGCACTTTACGAGAATCGTGCGATGTATTACAACTTCCAAAACCCGGACGATTTTACCAATCCCGAGCGCGGACACAGCGTTTTGGCCAGCGTCTTTTTGGCCGAGAAGCGGGGCGAGCATTTTCGTCCGGTTACTCAAGCGACACCCGATTCAGTCATTGTTCTGGTTTTTACGTTCAAACCAGAGCGATTACTGGCAACGGACCGCAGTGATCAGTACAAGCGTGCTCATATTCTGCATGAGTACATCCACATTCTCCAGTTCTTTCGCGGTACTCTGCCAACCAAATGGTTTGCCTTGGTGGACCGGAGAGCCATGCCGCACGATAGCACCTCCGTTCGTCAGATATTCGAAGCCGAATGCGAGGCCTACACGGCGCAGGCGCAATACATGCAGGAACATGGGAATCCACAGGAAGATTCTATGTCGCGCGCCTACGCTTCTGGGGGTTTGGTTGCCTTGCGCCGGGCTGTAGCTCAAACATATCGGCACAATCCGGCGATGATGGAGAAGTTACAGCCGTTGATTGATACACTGGCGGAGAATCCTCCGCCCAGCGCCGGCGTCCGGCTGGATCTTCGTTTATCCAAGTGAGCAGTCAGCTCAAATCCAATGACCCCACCTTTCGCGGAAGGTGGGGTTTTTAATTTTTTACATGGTAGCCACTATCCTGTCCCGTTCCTCTTCAACCAACTTTCCCTCATACTGCCCGGAGTGCGCCGTATACCCCTCGTAGGAGGGTTTTTTTTCGTCCAAGTGGAGCGAGAGTTCCATGGGCCCGCCCGGCTCCTCGCGGTTCACGTATACGTGGAAGCGCGGGTAGTCATCCCCGGAAAATCTTCGGGTATATGAAATCCCGCCGTCTCTGCCTTGGTGCATGCCATACCCGGCCCTTCGTAGAAAGTTGCGGGAGTGGGTTGGGGGATTGGGGATAGTAAATTTCATAGGGGGAGATTAAGAGGGGGTCATGTGGATACTTAGTGTAGCACAGCAAAGGCAAAATTAAGAGGGCGTCCACCGCGTTGTTGGTGAACGCCCTCGTGTTGCGCGGCCTGCCTCCTTAGGCCGCTTTTGGCGTTGGTATGAAGCGCGAGGTTGCCTCCGCAACCCAGGCGTAGTTCTCCTTGATCTTCCCGAGTTCCCCCGGAGTCCGGTGTTCGCTGTCGCGGTACACCTGCTTGTCCTTCATCCGGGTTTTGTCTCCGGCGGGCCAGATGCGCCAGGAGTCGTTGTCGACCACGTCGCCGAGCACCAACCCGCGGATCAGTCCCGCCTGCCCCACATTCGGGACTATCCCGTACTCGACCTTCAGGTCCACGAGCGCCACGTCCTGTTCGGCCCAGGCCGTCTCCAGGTGCTCAAACACCTCGGCGGTGCGCTGGCGGAGGAGCGGAACAGCGTTGGTCCACCAGAGCCGGCTTTGGCCCGGGAACACCGCCTCATACCCGATGTGGTCAAAGGCCTCGGCGGCGAGCGGCAGCTTGGCGTCGAACAGGTCGAAACCGCTCTTGTGCTGCCGCCAGATCATCATGGGGTCGTGCCTGTGGTCGTCCTTGAAGAAGAACTCCAGCACGAGCTCCGTGAAGATGGTGCCTTCGGCCACGTTCGGGTTCCGCTTGAGGTACGAGCCCGTGGCAATGCGCCGGGCCACGCACTCTATGGGCAGCATCTTGAGCTGGTGCGCCCGGAACGTGGTCGCATCCATCTGCTGGACGAAGTGCGTGGGCACGCCCCGCGCTTCGAGCAGGGCGAAGCAGTTGCTGGTGGTCGTGGTGGCGAGCGCGGCCTTGCCCGCGATGATGTCGTGCCGCGCCCCATCCCCGGCAGTGATGTCGTCCTTGCTCTGGATGTCCACGACACCCGGCCGGCTGGTTGACCAGATGATCTTGGTTTTGCCTTCGGCGATTCTGGTTCGTGCCATGACTTGTCTTTCTCCTTCCGCCCGAGGCGGACAAGTGTCGGTGTGGTCGGTGGTCAGGCGTTTGCGAGGTCCGTCTTGTACTGCTGGAGCCGTACGGCCAGCGCGCTGTCCGAGAGTGCCAGAATCTGCGCCGCGAGGATGGCCGCGTTCTTGGCGTTGTCAATGCCCACGCACGCAACCGGCACGCCGGGCGGCATCTGCACGATGGCGTAGAGCGCGTCCACGCCGTGGAGCGGTCCGAAGGCGATGGGTACGCCGATGACGGGCAGCGTGGTGTGGCTTGCTATCACGCCCGGGAGCGCGGCCGCGAGCCCGGCTCCGGCGATGATGACCTTGAGCCCACGACCCGCGGCTTCCCGCGCGTACTGCGCGGTCCGATCCGGGTTGCGGTGTGCCGAGCAGACGGTGATGTCGTGCGGAATCTGGAGTTCTTCCAGAATCGTCACGGCCTTCTGCATGGTCTCCGCGTCGGATTTGGAGCCCATGATGATGCCGACAGCTTTGGGCATGGCGTGTCCTCCGTTGGGGGGTGAATGGGATGGGAGCGCTACCAGCTACGGCGGCGCGGAGCGCTAAAGAGCCGCCGGTTTTCCTGCTCGCGCTTGCGCGCGGCGTCCTGTTCTTGCTGTTGCTGTGCGTTTTTCTGCTTGCGCCGTTCGGATTGCTCCTGCCGGCGCTTGCTGTGCGGTTGCCCGTTGTGCCGTTTCTTACCCATGGCTCCCTCCTTGTGAGTTGACGTTGGGTGGCAGGGCGAGGAACAGGTCCAATCCCATGCCTTCATACTTGACGGGCAGGTAGCGCTCGAGCGTTTCGCGGAAACTGAAGCATGCCGCAAGCTCCTCCTGTGGCACGAGCGAGGTGATCCTCTGTTCGGAGTCCGGCAGATTGGTGGTGAGTAGCATGTCGAGGTAGGTGCGCTGCTGGTCAAAGGCGGCAAAGGCGCAGGACTGCGTGAAGCCATAGACCAGCTCCGGCTCCAGGCCGCGCTCGCCCAGAATGTCCTTGACCTCTTCGGCCGCCCAGCAGCCGCGGGACCGGCCGATGCCAGCCCACATGGCCTCGCGGTTGACGATCAGGTTCTCCATCAGCCAGCACATGCGCTCCAGCATGTAGTTGAGAATGTGAGAGGCATCGGCAAAGGCAACCCGCTCGACGCAGGATTGCTCGATGCCGCGCTCCAGCCAGGTGGAGATGATCTCCTGCCCCATGGCTGCGTAGCCACGGAGCAGAATAGCCATGCCGCGCATCCTCTCGAACACGTCGGTGTTCCACTTGTGTGGCATGGCGGATGAGCCCTTCATGCCGGAACGCTTCGGCTCCTTAGTTTCGCCGAACGCGCTCGTGGCCAGGAGGCACATGTCCACCGCAATCTTCTCGATGACGCCGCCGGTGATGGCCATGACCGAGAGCAGGTGCGAGAAGACGTCGCGGCCCACGATCTGGGTGGCAGCGCGGCGAACCTTGAGCCCCAGGATCTTGCAGACAGTCGCCTCCAGTTCCGGGTCAATGGTCATGTTGTTGCCGACCGCTCCCGAGAACTTGACGTACGTGATCTCCTCAAGCGCCGCATCGAGTCGGGCGCGCGAACGTTCCGCCATTTCCAGGTAAGAGCAGACGCGCCAGCCGAACGTGGTTGGCTTGGCATCCTGGCCGTGGGTGTTGCCCATGCAGAACGTCCAAGCGTGCTTGCTCGCGAGCGTGCGCAGGACCGTAATCAAGCGGTCGCAGTTGGCGAGCAGAATGGCGCCGGCCCTGCCAAACTGCAGAGCCAGTGCCGGCACCTCGGTGTCGTAGGAGGTCATGCGTTTGTGAAACTGGTGCCGGTCCTGCGGCTCGAGATGCGCGCGTTCCTCGTCGACGAACGCTTGCAGATCATGGGCGCTCTTGGCTTCGCGTTCCTTAATGCCCTTGAGCGTAAAGCGCGCAATCTGCTTGATGCGCTTGAAGACCGCTTCCTCGAGCCGTCCGAGCCGGAATCTGGCCTCGATTGCCGCCAGTTCGACCCGTTCCCAGGTTGCGAACTTTGTGCGGTAGGTCCAGACCGGCTTCATGCTCTTTGTTTCGTACCGTGGATCCATGTCTTTCCCTTTCCTCGGATTAGGGTGAAGTACTGGTTGTCAAAGAAACAAAACAGCCAAACGCGGTCCCTCCGGTTTAGCTGTTTATAGAGCCGTAATAGGCACGGTTACCCTACCCCAAAAGAGTCGAAAAATCAATCCAACTTCGCCCCAAAGGGCTTCGTCGGACAAGTCAAAAAAAGCCCCGCGTCGCGGGGCTACATGTCTTCAGGGCTAAGGCCCGTATGCTTTGCGATGCGGCTCATCATGCAGTGTTGCCGTGCTCTACGCTATCCGCGAGCGTTCGCAAGGCGATAGCGTGCGCCTGCCGCACCGCTTCCTGTTTGGTAGCGCCATACGCCATGACGCCGGGCAGTTTTGGAATTTCAGCAATCCAGCGTCCGTCGTCCTCGCGCTCAAGTTCAACCGTAAAGGAATGTCTCGTTTTTGATTTCACAGCCATAGTATCACTGTAGCATGGCATTACTGCCTATGCAATTTTTTAAGTGGTGCGCCCAGAGGGAGTTGAACCCCCGACCATCTCCTTAAAAGGGAGCTGCTCTACCGGCTGAGCTATGGGCGCTCGTCATAGTCGCACTGCGGGTTGCGCATGCTGGCTTCGCCAGCTTGCTTCACCCTCTGTGCGCCTCTTCCTCTCAAATTTCCGCTTAACTCGCGGGTACGCGAGCCCAAGCGGAAATTTGTGGAAATACAATTATATAAAACAAGCAAAAAAAGAATACCAAATAAAATCGGTTTTGGCAAGCTACTTTCGTTGTCAAAACGTTTATTTTTTGATATAGTGTGTGTTGCAGTTGGGTAATTTTTTTATGCAAAAAAAACAGCGCAAAATTGATGGCGTCAAAAAGTCCGCGGGAGGCCATCGGGAATGGCAGCAGTTGACGCTGTCTGAAACCGCAAAAAAGCTCGGCGTCGGAAGAGCAGGGCTTTCACAGAAACAAGTAGATGAGCGATTGCAAAAGCACGGCCCGAACGCGTTGCCCCAAGGCGAGCGGGATGGAGCCGCTCTTTTGTTGTTGCGCCAGTTTAAAAATTCTCTCACGTATATCCTGCTCATTGCTTCCGCAATCAGCTTCTGGCTCAGGGATTTTATTGACGGCTACGTGATACTCGCGGCAGTTGCGTTCAACGTGGTGGTTGGATTCATTCAGGAGTACAAGGCAGAAAACGCGCTTGCCGCGCTCAAAAAAATCATCACCCAGAACGCGTGGGTCATCCGCGAGGGCGCCGAGCGGGAGGTTCCCGCTTCAACGCTCGTTCCCGGGGATATCCTCCTGCTTTCGCCGGGCCTCAAGATTCCGGCGGATGGCCGCCTCTTTGAGGCGGAGCATCTTAAGATCAGCGAGGCCGCGCTCACCGGCGAGAGCGAGCCGTGCGCAAAAATAGCCGCGGCGCTTGAGGGGGAACTGACGCTCGCTGACCAGCACAACATGGCATGGAGCGGCACCGTGGTTGCCGAAGGCCGGGGCAAGTGTTTTGTCACGGCAACAGGTACGCACACTGAAATCGGCAGAATCGCGCGTCTCGTGAAAGAAACCAAAGAGCCGCGCACCCCACTCCAGGCCAAGCTCGACCGGTTCAGCCACGTCCTTGCCCTCGGCGTACTGGCACTTGCCGCGCTCGTGGTGCTGGTGGGCATCCTGCTCGGCCAGAGTTTTACGGAAATGTTCGTTACCGGCGTGGCCGTTGCCGTGGCCGCGATTCCGGAGAGTGCCGTGATTGTGGTAACCATTACGCTCGTGGTGGGCATGCGGCGTATCCTTGCTAAGGGATCGCTCGTGCGCAAGCTGGTTGCCGCGGAAACGCTGGGTTCAACCTCGGTTATTTGCGTTGATAAAACCGGAACCGTCACGCTCGGGGAAATGCGGGTGGTGCGGCTCCTCACGGCCACCCACGACATTGACACAATTGCCAACGGCCGCAATGTGCGCGAGATTCAGCAGGGCCAGTGGGAACTGCGCTGGCTCCACAAAATCGGCATCAACTGCAACAACGCTGTCATGGGCGAGGCGGCCATGGGCTCGCCGACCGAGAAAGCGCTTTTGCTTTCGGGAATCGAATCCGGTTTTGACGAACGCGATGCAGGGGCGGATCGTCCGCGCTTGGATGAGATTCCGTTTGATTCCGCAAAGAAGTTCATGGCAACCCTGCACGCGTGGACAAAAAAACAGCACGCGGTGTACCTCAAAGGCGCACCGGAAAAAATCCTCGCGGCCTCATCAACCTATCAAGTCGGGCGGAGTATCCGCGCCATGGATGCGCAAAAGCGAAAGGAGTTTTTGGCTCGGTACGAAAAGCTCTCCAAAGAGGGCTTGCGCGTGCTCGCCGCGGCCTACAAGCCCGTTCCGGCGCTGTGCGAAAGCTTTGCCGAGATCCCGGACTACAACGAGGGCGCGGTGTTCGTGGGTTTCTGGGGGCTCAAAGATCCGCTCCGCCCCGAAGCATCCGAAACTCTCGAACTTGCCAAAGCCGCGGGTATGCGAACCATTATGATTACGGGCGACAACCGCCACACCGCTTTTGCCATTGCGCACGAGCTTGGGCTTGCGCCGAAAAAGGATGGCATCATTGACGGCGCAGAACTTTCCGGGCTCTCGGATTCGGAACTTGCTCGCGCCGTTAAAAAGGTTACCGTGTTTTCGCGCGCCACGCCCGAGGACAAGCTCCGCATCGTGCGCGCCCTGCAGGCAAACGGGGAGGTGGTTGCCATGACCGGCGATGGCGTGAACGACGCGCCGGCTTTGCGGCTCTCTGATATCGGCGTTGCCGTGGGGTCGGGCACGGATGTGGCCAGGGAGACGGCTGATTTGGTTTTGCTCGACAACAAGTTTTCAACCATTGTGGCGGCTGTGCGCGAGGGCCGCGTCATTTTTGACAACATCCGCAAGGTAATGCTGTATCTGCTCGCGAACAGTTTTACGGAAATGGCGGTTGTGGTTGTCGGGCTCCTTTTGGGCTGGCCCCTCCCCATTCTGGCGGCCCAAATTCTCTGGATTAACTTGGTTACGGATGGCTTGCCGGATTTGGCGTTGACACAGGAGCCGGAGGAGGAGGGCGTCATGGACGAGCCGCCGCAGGAGCGGCATATGCCGATTCTGGATTACGAGCGAAAATTTTTAATCGTATTCATCAGCGCCATCACCTCGGCGGTAACGCTCGGGCTCTTTTATCTCATCTGGAAAACAGAAGGCGACCTTGACCGGGCGCGCACCGTGGCGTTTACGGCAATCGGGGTCGAGTCGCTCCTCTACGTGTTTTCAGTTCGCTCAATCCGGCGTTCCATTTTTGAAACAAAGTTGTTTGCCAATCGGTGGCTCTTGGCCGCTGTTGCAGGCGGATTCGTCATTCAAATCGTCGGCGTGTACGCGCCCTTTTTCCAAACGTTCCTGCGCACGGTCCCGCTCTCACTGGCTGATTGGCTTTTGATTCTCTTCGCCTGCTTGTGGGTTATCGGGGCAATCGAAATCGTCAAGCACGTGTTTATCGCCCAAAGAAAAATTGCTGATTAGGATGCACAACGTTATTTTTAAAAAAGTCCGCCGTTCGCGGTCGCTCCGCATCAGCGTGCATCAGGATGGCCGCGTGGTGGTGACAGCTCCGTATTGGGAATCATTCCGCGCCATGGAGCGGTTTCTTTTCGAGCACAGCGCATGGGTACGGGAAAAATTATCCCGCATCCGGGCGCCGCTCCGCGATGCACGCGCCGACCCCCGTCACTACCATACTAATCGCGAACGCGCCCGTGCTTTGATTCACGAGCGGCTCGCCCTTTGGAGCCGTTTTTACGGCGTGCGGCCGAAGCGCGTGTTCATCCGCAACCAAAAAACACGGTGGGGCAGCTGCTCGGAGCAGGGGAATCTAAGTTTCAGCTACAAGGTCGCGTTTCTTGCGCCCGAACTTTGTGATTACGTTATTGTGCACGAACTCTGCCATCTTGTTGAGCTCAACCACTCGGCGCGGTTCTGGGCGCTCGTGGCTCGCGCCATTCCGGATTATCGAAAGCGGCGCAGGGAACTGAAGAAGGGTTAAAACCTTGCTTTTTTGCTTTTAGATTGGTATATTTTGCTATATGTATCGGACCCATACGTGCGGAGAACTTACCAAGAAGCATGTCGGAAACGAGGTGACGCTCGCGGGCTGGGTGCACTCGCGCCGCGACCACGGGGGCGTCATTTTTATTGATCTGCGCGACAGGTATGGCCTCACGCAGATTGCGTTCCGGCCGGACGCGGCCAAGGAGGCGTGGAGCGAGGCGGACAAGGTCCGGAGCGAGTATGTCGTGCAGGTGAAGGGAATCGTGCAAGCGCGGCCCAAGGACATGGTGAACAAGAACCTCGCCACGGGCGAGATTGAAATCGAAGCCGAGAGTGCGAACGTACTGCACGCGGCAGAGACGCCGCCGTTTGAAATCGACCGCGACACGGATGTCAACGAGGAAACGCGGCTCGAGTACCGGTATCTGGATTTGCGCAGGACCCGCATGCGCGAGAACATCCTTGCCAGAGCACGGGTCATCCGCTTTATCCGCGAGTTTTTGAATGAGCGGCAGTTTGTGGAAGTGGAAACCCCCATCCTCACCAAGTCCACGCCCGAGGGCGCGCGCGACTACATTGTTCCCTCCCGCATCCATCCCGGAAAATTCTACGCGCTCCCGCAGTCGCCCCAGCAGTACAAGCAGTTATTGATGGTGGCGGGCATGGATCGCTACTACCAAATTGCGCGGTGCTTCCGCGACGAGGACCAGCGAGGCGACCGCCAGCCCGAATTTACGCAATTGGATATTGAAATGTCGTTTATCGAGCGGGATGATGTGCTGGATATGACCGAAGAGCTCTTTACGTCACTCGTCAAAAAACTCTATCCGCACAAAAAGTTTCTTAAAACGCCGTGGCCCCGGCTTGCGTATGACGAGGTGATGGCACAGTACGGTTTGGACAAGCCGGATTTGCGTTTTGGTTTGGAGATACAGGATGTCACGGATTTGGTTGCCGGCTCCGGATTTTCCGTGTTTGCGGACGCGGCAAAAAAGGGGGGAGTGGTGCGGGCTCTAGCCGCCACCGGCGCATCCGGATTCTCGCGGAGCCAGATTGATGAGCTCACGGAATACGTAAAAGGATTCGGAGCTTCCGGGCTCGCGTACATTGTCGTTGAAAAGGACGGGCTCAAATCGCCGATTGTCAAATTTTTGGGTGAAGAGCTCGCAAAAAAAATCATCAAAACCGTTGGAGCAAAAGCAGGGGACATTGTGTTCTTCGGCGCCGGCAAAACCAAGATTGTGCGTGAATCGCTCGGCGAACTGCGGCTTGAGCTTGGCCGACGGCTCAATCTGATTGATAAAGATCTTTTAGCGTTCGCATTCATTGTTGATTTTCCGCTATTTGAAGAAGATAGGGAAGAGGGCCGCTATGCGCCCTCGCACCACATGTTCACCACGCCGCGGCCCGAGGATATTGGGCTTTTGGATACGGATCCGGGCAAGGTCAAATCGTGGCAGTACGACATGGTGTTGAATGGCTATGAGGTCGGCGGCGGCTCCATCCGCATCCACGACAGCGCTCTCCAGCAGAAGATTTTCGATTTAATCGGTTTTTCAGAGGAACGCAAAAAAGAATTCAGCCACATGCTTCGCGCATTCGAGTACGGCGCTCCGCCGCACGGCGGCATTGCCCCGGGCATTGACCGCATCATCATGCTGTTGCAGGGCGAGCCAAACATCCGCGAGGTCATGGCATTCCCCAAGAACCAGCAGGCAGAGGATGTCATGATGTCCGCGCCCTCGGCTGTTGAGCCAAAACAGCTCAAGGAGGCCCACATTAAGGTTATAGGGGATAATTAACACGTCATTCTGAACTTGTTTCAGAATCTGTATTTTGAAAACAGATCCCGAAACAAGTTCGGGATGACGGATGCACATGTCCCTCTCGAAATTACAACAGTACATCCTCGAGGCATGTCTGGAACAGAGAGGGCGTTGTTCTCGCCGCGCCATTGATGAACAAGCCAAGCACGACAAAAACGTGGTCACCCGCTCTATTGAGCGGCTCATTGACCGGGGGTTTCTGGTGGGGTACGGCAGCAAGACAAAGGAAAAGCTCTTCATCACGAGCGTCCGGATAACCCCTTCCGGACGCCGCACTGTTTACTCATTCCGCGCAAGCCGTCAAAAGAAATTGCCACTTTCTAAGTGATGATTGTCATTGCGAGGAGTCCCGCTACTGCGGGGCGACGCGGCAATCTTATCAGCGCACGGAGGCACGTTTTTGCAGTAACGTACCACAACGCGACGTTAGGATTGCCACGGTCGGGAGTACCCTCCCTCGCAATGACACTTGCTTTTTATAAAGCGTGGATGCTCTCCATTTGTAAATTTGTAGCAGTATTTGTATATTCGCGGGTTACTATGCACGAAATAAAAACTGATGGATTTCAAGGGCCGCTCTCGTTGCTTCTTGAACTCATTGAGCAAGAAAAGCTGGACATCACCACCGTATCCCTCGCGCACGTCGCGGATCAGTACTTGGCGCGGCTTGCCGAGCGCGAGGGCGAGCTCCCTGCTGGGGAACTGGCTGATTTTTTGGTAGTGGCGGCAAAACTCCTGCTCATCAAATCCCGCGTCCTTCTGCCGGCCGCTTACTATGAGGACGAGGAAGCGGGCGATTTGGAGCGCCAACTCAAAATGTACAAGGCCTACCGCGATGCCATGTTGGTCGTGCGGGAGATTATCGGCCGCAAGCGCTTTGCGTTTCCAAGCGAGCGGCGCCGCAGTTCCGCAAGCGTCGAGTTCCGGCCTCCGGAGAGCGTCACCCCCGTGCTCCTTGCGCGCACGCTCAAAGCCATCATTGCGGGGCTTGAGGCAGGGTTCGTGCGCCTGCCAAAAAAGACCATGGCCCGCATTGTCACCATCGGCGAGCGCATCCGCGATTTGCAGGATCTGCTCTCGCGCGCCAAGCGGGTCGGGTTTTCCGATTTTTTGAAAACCGCGCGCAACAAGTCCGAAGTCATCGTCAGCTTCTTAGCGCTCTTGGAGCTCGTCAAACGGCAGAGCATTGCGGCCGCGCAGGAGCACGGGAGCGACATTGTCATTACGCCTTCTTCCGTATGACGCTCGCCGCAACAATCGAGGGGCTCCTTTTTGTTTCAAACCGCCCGCTTTCGCTTGCCCAAATCAAAAACGCAACCAGCGCAAAAAAGGCAGAGGTGGAGAAAGCGCTTGCCGAACTTTCGGAAAAGTACGCGATAAAGAAAAAGTCCGGCATCGTACTGCTCCGGACGGGGGATACGTATCAATTTATGAGCCACCCGGATTTGGCAGAACTCATCTCCGGATTCCTCAAAACCGAGCTCTCGGCCGAACTCACGGAGCCGGCGCTCGAAACGCTCACCATCATCGCATACCGCGGCCCCATCACCAAGCCGGAGCTGGAACAGATTCGGGGCATCAACTGCGGGCTCATTCTGCGCAATTTGCTCATCCGCGGGCTCATCGAGCGGCAGGAAGAGAAAAAAGGCGAGTTTGCCCGCTACCGCGTGACCGCCGAGTTTGTCCGCTACCTCGGCTTACAAGCAGCGGCTGATTTGCCGAACTATCAAACGCTCTCAAAGCATGAAACGCTCGAGGCCGTGCTCGAAGCGGCCCGCGAACAGCCGGAGGGATGATAGATGGGTACTGCGCTTTTTACACTCCTCGTTGCATTGCTTTCGTTCCGTTCGGGCTCGCTTGCCCTGCTTTCCGCGCCCAGCTACCTTTCATCTGACCGGCCTCGGGCCGAACGCGTTCTCTCCGGAAACCGCACTGCCGCGCCTCCGGTCAAAACCGATGCCCGCTCCCTCGGGCCGCGGCTCTCGGCCGCGAGCGCGTTTTTGGTTGATGCCGCTTCCGGCGCCGTGCTGTTTTCCAAGAATGATGAGGAGGTTCGCTCGCTTGCGAGCGTCACCAAGCTCATGACTGCGCTCGTGTTTTTGGAAACCGATCCGAATCTCACAACCCGCGTTGCCATGCGCGAGGACGACGACCGCGAAGGAGGAGAACAGCACATCCGGCCCGGCGAATCCGCAGCGCTTAGCTCGTACTTGGCGGCCGGGCTCATTGGCAGCGCGAACAACGCGGCCGCGGTGCTCGCGAGGAGCGCGGGAATGGAGCCGGATGCGTTCGTGAGCCGCATGAACCAAAAGGCCCAGGAGCTCGGCATGCGGCAAACCTTTTTTACCGAACCCACGGGCCTTGCGCCGGAAAACGTGTCCACAGCGCGCGACATCGCGCTTCTTCTTGAGGCGGCATCCGAGAACCAAACTATCCGCGAGCTTGCCGGCGTTTCCCGCCGGAGCATTACGGTGTATCCTTCGGGCGAGTCGCGCGAGGTGGACAATACGGACCACCTTATCGGCTCCATTGTGCGGGTCGCATTCGGAAAAACCGGCTATCTCGACGAGTCGCTCTACAACCTTGCGGCCGCCATCACGGTGTCGCGGGGAGCTGAAATATATGCTATTGTGTTAGGAGCAGAATCGAATGAGGCGCGTGTTCAGGATGCCAAGAATTTGGCGGTCTGGGCCGAGAGTACGTATGCATGGAGATAGTATGAAAAACCCGCTTATCATCGCCAACTGGAAAATGAAGCTCGGCGGAGCCGAGTCGGTTGCGCTTGCAAAAAAAATCGCCAAGGCAGCCAAAAAGTTCTCCAAAGTCGAACTGGTGCTTTGCCCTGCGTTTACGGAACTTGCCGCAGTGGGCGAAGCGCTCAAAGGGAGCGGCGTAACGCTCGGGGCGCAGGATTGCTTCTGGGAGGAGTCGGGCGCGTTCACGGGCGAGGTTTCGGCAAAGACGCTCCATGAGTACGGCGTTCGGTACGTGATTGTGGGGCATTCGGAGCGGCGTCAGCACCTCGCAGAAACGGATGAGATGGTGCACCGCAAGGTGCGCCTTCTGCTCTCGCTCGGCTTGGTGCCCGTGGTCTGCGTGGGTGAAACATTCGAGGAGCGGCAGGAGGGCCAGAAAGAGGTGGTGGTCATCCGCCAAGTCCAGCGAGCCGCGAATGGCATTTGGCTCAACAAAACAGACCGCATGGTGATTGCGTACGAACCCATCTGGGTCATCGGCTCGGGCCAGGCCGTGGCGCCCGAAGAGGCCGAGCACACGAACCAGGTCATCCGCCAGACGCTCTACGACACGCTCCCGAACGCGGCAGTTGACGAACAGGTGCGCATCATCTATGGTGGTAGTGTCGATTCCCTCAACGTAGGGGCTTTTTTGGCCGAATCAACGGTTTCCGGCGTGCTCGTGGGGGGCGCATCGCTCGACAGCTCCGTGTTCAGCGCACTCATCGCGGCATCAGCAAAGAAAGCGTAATATGCTCACTATCATCCCGCTTGCCATTATTATTGTCAGCTTGGGAGTCATTGCGCTCATTGCGGCGCGGCATGTTCCCAAAGTCGCCACGCTCGACGTTTCCAAGCTCCCGGAAGAGCGCGAGGCCCAGCTCAAATCCTCAATCCTCGAAAACCAGCTCCTGCGCAAGTTCGACGCCCAGTGGAAGCGCCTCGCGCGCTTCGTGCTTCCGATTACCCAATTCTCGGCGCAGTGGTACGAATCCCTTCTCAAGCGATTGCGCCGGGTCCATCGGGTCTACCGCCTACAGGGCGGCTCCCCTCTGCCCGACAGCGCCGGCAAAGCAGATATCCGCGTGAGCGAAAAGGTGGAAGCCGCAGCCGAGGCGCTCGCGGCGGGCAAGTTTGCGGAGGCGGAAAGCCAGTACCTGGCCGCGCTCAAGATTGATTCAGGCGATCCGGCCGTGTACGAGGGCCTGGGCAACGTGTACCTGGCGCAGGAGAAGTGGGACGAGGCGCGCGAAACGTTCGAATACGTTGCGCGGCAATGGCCCCAAAACGACCGAGCGTTTGCCTCTCTCGCGCTCATTGAACAGCACGCCGGCAAGCTCGAGCAGGCCAAAGACCACTACCTCCACGCGCTCTCCATCAACAACGAGGAGGTGGAGTACCACCTTTCTCTGGTTGATCTCTATTTGCGCTTGAACGATAAGGAGAAAGCGCTCTCAAGCTTGCAGAAATCCCAACAGCTCGCGCCGAACAACCCCAAGATACTTGACCGCTTACTGCAACTCGCTATACTGTTGGGAAACAAATCCATTGCCGAAGAGGCCCTCGAGAAAATCAAAAAGGTCAACCCGGACCACGGGAAAATGGATGAGCT
>CAZBWF010000004.1:0-4753 GCA_964495675.1 uncultured Gammaproteobacteria bacterium | reverse complement strand
AGGGTCGGTACTCAAGCGGTCAACGAGGGCTGACTGTAAATCAGCTGGCTATATGCCTACGGGGGTTCGAATCCCTCCCGGCCCACCAAAAAACCCCTCCTCTCGCGAGAGGAGGGGTTTTTTGTTTGCCTGTTGACATTTTTTGGCTGTGTTCTATACTGTGGATATGCACCACAAGCGTACCAACCTCGTCCTTACGTCCATCAAGACGGACACGTAGTCCCGAGGTTTTACGTTAGTAGAGTTCTATGCACGAAACCTCGGGAAAGCCCCGAGGTTTTTAGGTTCATTTCACAATCACAGTGGGGAGAGCACTAATGACCGAAGTATCAGCAACACGGTGGGTCGCCTGCAGTCGGCTCGATCTCGATGCGCGCGATGAAATTCGATCGCTACGCTCGGGCGCAAAGAGAGAGGTACGCAACGCGAAATCAGCGCTCAAGCGCGCGCAGGAATCCGGCAACAAGGCAAGAATTGCCCAGTGCGAAGCACGCCTCGCTACGGCGCGGCAGAGACGCAACTCCCTTCTCCCGTCGGGAGCTCGCCGGTAACATTCTCCGCGCTCCGTCCTAAAGGCCTCTGCGCATCAACGCAGGGGCTTTTCTTTATGCTAGAGCTCGGAAACGTCCCGCTCCGAGGAGAGGTGAAGGGTCCAATCCGTTGCGACCTTTATTTTTTTCTGCCACGAGAGGAGCTTAAACAGATACACGGTGCGCCAGAGCCACCACGCAAAGCGGCCGGAGAAGCTCACTCCGGCAATGGTGCCGGCCGCGCGCCAGCGCCCGAGCGAAACCAAATCGCCTTTCTTTTTATAATGGAACGGCTTGAGTTTTTTTCCAGCCATGGCGCGGGCGATGTTGAGCGCAACAACCTCGGCCTCGCTTACTGCCGCCTGCGCGGTTTGCGGAACCGCCTGTCCGCCTTTGGCGGAGCCGTTGGTTTTCGCGTCAATAATTTCCGCAATGTCTCCGAGCGCAAAGATGCGCTCGTCCGCGGCCGACTGCAGATATCCGTTGACCATAAAGCGCCCGCGGTCGTTTTTTATTCTCGCATCGGAAACCGCAATGTCCTGCGGCCGGATGCCAGCGGTCCAGATGGCGGTGCCGCACGCAATCACGTTTCCGTTTTCAAGCGTAATGCCGTCTTCGCGGACTTCGCTAACCGCTGTGTTGAGCAGGACGCTGATGCCTAGCCGTTTGAGCGTTGCGAGCGCGCGTTTGCGCACCTTGGGTGCGAATTGGGGCACCAGTTCCTCGCCCTTGTGCACGAGTGTTATCTTGAACTGTTTCCTGATATTGAGTGATTGGTACAGCCCGGCAAAGGTGCCGTAGAACAAATCCGCCAGTTCCGCAGAGAGTTCCACGCCCGTGGGTCCGCCGCCCACAACCACAAAGTGCAGGAGTTCGTGGCGCTCCGCGCATTCGGGCAAGTGGGAGGCGCGTTCAACCGCCTGGATGGCGCGGTTCTTGATTGCTTCCGCATCCTCCATATTTTTTAGGGTGAGCGAATGCTGCTCCGCGCCTTTCACGCCAAAAAAGTTGGTCGTGGCGCCCAGCGCCACCACAAGGTAATCGTAGGAAACGTCTCCGGCCGTGGTTTTCACCACGCGTTTTTCGGAGTCAATTTTTTCCGCGCGTCCGAGGTACAAATCCTTAAGACAGCAGAGCACCTTTCGGAGCGGTTCCACAATATTCACCTGGGTCTGGCCGCCGGTCGCCACCTCGTGCAAAAGCGGAGCAAACAGAAAATAGTTCCGCTCATTCACCACAACGAGCTCTACCTTCGGGTCGTGGTGGTAGAGCTCGTGGAGAAGGCGGTAGGCGTACACGCCGCCGAATCCGGCGCCCAGAATAACGATGCGTGTCGGTTTGTCCATTATGCGGAAAGCCCGATGCCGCCCCCGCCCACGGTCAGTAGCACGATATTCGCCGCAAGGAGCGTGAGGTCAAATTCCCAGCCCGTGGCGTTTTGCGAAGAAAACGGCAGCTTCCATTTTGCCATTTTCATGAATATCGCGCCGAGCATAATCACCGAGAGCGCGGCCGCGCCGAGCGAGAGGTACACGCCTGAAATCAGGGCCAGCGCGGAGAGCACCTCAACGAGCCCGAGCACCGCAACAAGCCCAACAGGCGCGCCCATGCCTTTTGCCATCTGTTTTGCGTGGCTTATCTTGGGCAGGGCGTGGTAGAGAAACACGAGGCCGACCACGAGCCGGAGTATAAAGAGGCCCGTGTCGCCGTAGCCGAGGAGCGAGGGTAAAAACTCCATAGGTTTTTATGTTAGTTTATTGATACGTACAGTATACCATGAGTTCAGGCCGCGTGGTATACTGTACGTATGCCACGGTACTACGACATTTCCATGCCACTCTCGGGCCGCATTCCGCACTGGCCCGGGCAAGACGGCTTTAGCCGCAGAGAATTACAGGCCGGAGAGGCGATTGTGGCGGATCTTGCCTGCAGCAGCCACACGGGCACGCATGTGGATGCGCCCAAGCATTTTATTCCGGAGGCCGGGACCATTGAGCAGATTGCTCTCGAAAAGTTGCTTGGCCCGTGCGTCGTGGCGGATTTCGGTTCGGTTCAGGGCTTTATCACGGCTCACGACATCGCATCTCTGCCGCAGGGCGTGACTCGGATTATTGTTAAGACGAGCAATACCAGCCGGAATCTTTTGGATGATTCGGAATTCCACGAGGATTATGTTTCGTTTGATGAAAGTGCGGCGCACGCGCTGGTAGAACGGGGCGTGCTATTCGTGGGCGTGGACTATTTGTCCGTGGAGGCAAAGGGTTCGCCCGGCCACCCGGTGCACAAAACACTGCTTGCGGCGGGGGTTGTTATTTTGGAAGGATGCTATATAAAAGATGTTCCGCCGGGCGAATATAACTTGATTGCCCTGCCGCTCAAGATTGTGGATGGCGATGGCGCGCCCACGCGGGCTATTTTATATAATTAATTTTTCGTTATGCAAATTGGATATTACGGCTTGGGCAAAATGGGCTACAACATGGCGCTTCGGATGAAGGAGAAAGGGCATGATGTCATCGCAGGCAACCGGAGTGATGAGCCGCGCTTGAGGATTGCGGCAGAGGGGGTAACAACCGCGGCAACGCTCGCGGAACTTGTCGGATTATTAACGCCGCCCCGCACGGTGTGGGTCATGGTTTCGCACGAGGCCGTTGATGCGGTGTTTGCCGAACTCGCGCCTTTGCTTGCGGCAGGGGATACGGTAATTGACGGTGGCAATTCATTTTATAAGGACTCCGTGCGTCACGCGGAGGAGCTCGCCGGCCGCAACATTCATTTTTTGGATGTGGGAACCTCCGGCGGCCCCGGAGGCGCGCGCAGCGGGGCTTGCATTATGGCTGGCGGCGAGGCGGAAGTGTACCAGCGCTACGAAGCGCTCTTTGCAGATTTGTCAGCGCCAAACGCCTATGGCCACATGGGTACAGCAGGCGCCGGGCATTTCGTAAAAATGGTGCACAACGGAATCGAGTACGGCATGATGCAGGCGATCGGCGAGGGATTTGAAATTCTCAAAAAATCCCAATTCAGCATCAATCTTCCGGAGGCGGCCCGCGTGTACAACACGGCTAGTGTCATCACGTCGCGGCTCACGCAATGGCTCGTACAGGCCTACCAAAAGGAGGGCGTTGACTTGGCGGCCATATCCGGGGAGGTGGGGGCATCCGGAGAAGGGCAGTGGACCGTGGATGCGGCGCGCGAGCTTGGCATCCCGGCCCCGGTCATCGAGGCCGCCTTGGAGTTCCGCAAGCAATCCAAAGGAAACCCGAGCTACACAGGCCAGGTTGTCTCGACCCTGCGCGGCCAGTTTGGGGGTCATGCCGTGAAAAAAGGCGAGCAGTAGTTCCCCTCCTTTACTAAGGAGGGGGTTAGGGGGTGGTCGGGTGGCTTTTTAGCTTGCTTTTGTTGACTTTTAGGCATTTTTTCTGTATTATAATCGGGTAATTATTGCCGCGGGACAACAGCAGCCCTAAACGCGCCGCCTTAGCTCAGCTGGTAGAGCAACAGTTTTGTAAACTGTAGGTCCGCGGTTCGAGCCCGCGAGGCGGCTCCAGTAATTCATTTATTAACGCACACACGATATGTCCCAAGAGCGATTGACTAAACTCGAATGCACGGTCTGCAAGCGGGTCACGTACCAAACCCAAAAGAACAAAAAAACGCTCCAGAACCGTCTTGAGCTCAAAAAGCACTGCAAGTTTTGTGGAAAGCACACAACGCATAAGGAGACCAAGTAACAGCCATGCGGAACATAAAAACAAAACTCGCGGCGATTCTCATTACGCTCCCGCTCCTCGGAGCCGGGTGCGCCAATCAAGTTGATGCCGAAGAAGCGTCTTCAAGCATTAAGGCATTCATTGAGGAAAAAATTGCGCCCCTCATCTCCGAGTGGTGGAAAGCGAATCAGGATAAAGCGCTCAACATTTTCAACAAAACGCGCGAGAGCACGGGCAAGGGTTTGAGCGAAGAGCAGAAAGCGGCCATTGACGAATGGCTTGCAAACAACAACCTCAATAAGTATGGCGATTCCGAGGACACGGTATACGCGGGCGGCACCCCGCTCTTCGACGAGGCCAGCGGCGCGTACACTGACCGGTTCGAGCACCTCTTCAAAAAGTTTCCCAACCTCCTCGATGTGGCCGCGAATAACGAGGGGGCGTAGTTAAATGGTATAACTCCGGTCTCCAAAACCGGTGTCGTAGGTTCGATTCCTACCGCCCCTGCCA
>CAZBWF010000003.1:19408-21773 GCA_964495675.1 uncultured Gammaproteobacteria bacterium | reverse complement strand
ACGTGGTCATGTTTATCTACCGCAAAGCCGCGGACACGCATTTCCGCAAGGATGCGCTGGCGGGCGAGGAGCGGAACCTTGCCGAAATCCACATTGCCAAGCACCGCAACGGCCCGACCGGCATGGTGCGCTTGTTTTTTGACGAAGCGCTGGTGACGTTCAAGAACCTTGCGCGCCAACCCCGCCAGCAAGGCCCCGCGGAACCGGATATTCCGGACATGATTGACGCTATGTAATGGGCACGGTAGGATAGGGTTATGTTCAATAAACTGAAACAATTCAAGGACCTCCGTTCCAAGGCGAAAACACTCCAAAACGCGCTCAAAGAGGAAAAAGTTGAGCTTGAAAAGGGGGGCATTCGCATTGTGATGGACGGCAACCAGGACGTGGTTTCCTACTCCATTACGGATTCCTCGCTCCTTGCGCCCGCGCGCAAGCGCGATGTGGAAGAGCGGCTCAAAGAAGCCACGAACGCGGCCATTGAAAAAACCAAGCGCGTGATGGCGCAGAAGATGCAGGCAATGGGGGGATTTGAGAACTTTGGGTTAGGTAAATAATTGTGCAGAGCCGTAGCGCGCTACGGCTCTGCACAATTGATGTATGTCCTCGCTTCCACCCTCAATCCAAAATCTGGTGGAGCACTTCACCACGCTCCCGGGCATTGGCCCCAAGACCGCTGAAAAGCTGGTGTTTTTTTTATTGCGCCGCTCGCCCAAGGATTTGCATGATTTTGGGAGGGCATTGGCAAACCTTGCGGAGAATGTGACGCTCTGCGGAGTGTGCCAGAACTTTACGGACCAGAATCCCTGCGCCATCTGCGCAAATCCCCGGCGCGACCAGACGACTATTTGCGTGGTGGCTGACCCCTTGGATTTGGTGGCGCTCGAGGCCTCCCACAGCTTTCGGGGCGTGTACCACGTGCTCGGGCACAACATCAACCCGCTCGAGGGCATTACCCCGAACGATATCCGCATCAAGGAACTCCAAAGCCGCATTGAGAACGCAAACCCGCCGATTCAGGAAATAATCCTCGGACTCGACGCGAACAACGAGGGCGAAACAACCGCGCTCTATCTTGCCCGGCTATTAAAAAAATACCCCGTGACGCTCACCCGCATTGGCAAGGGATTGCCCATGGGAAGCGATATGGAGTATGCGGACAGCGTGACGTTATCGAACGCGCTGGAGGGACGGCGGGAGATTTAGGCGGAAATCTTTTCAATCTTCACGCGGGTATACGCTTGCCGATGCCCGGTCTTTTTGCGGTAGCGCACCTTGGGCTTGTACTTGATGACGTCAATCTTTTTGGTGCGGCCTTCTGAAACCACGCTGGCCGAAACGGTAGCGCCCGAAACATTCGGCGTGCCCATGGTAAGCGTCGCCCCGTCCTCGCTTGCAACCAAAAGCACCTCGCCAAATGACACTGATGCGCCCTCTGAAGCGAGCTTTTCCACGTCAAGAGTATCCCCTTCTTTGACCACGTACTGCTTGCCGCCTGTTTTTATAATCGCAATCATACAGAGTTGCAGTATACCCCTACTTGGCGCCGATGTCAACCCGCATGCCGAGCGTAATGCCGTGTTCGCGAACCCAGCCGGCGTTTACCTCGAGCGCGGCATCTGCGGGAACAAAGGAGCTGAAGCGGCTGTAGTCGCCCTCGCCTGACCACACGGGAATATCCTCCGTGAACCCCGCGACCGCGCCGCCTGCGATCCAAATCACGTCAAGGGGAAAGCGCATGTCCTTCATCCAAAAATTGCGGACTGCGGGTTCGGCATACGGAAACAACATGCCAAAGTCCGGCTCAAGCGACTCTCGGCCGCCCAGGCCCTTTGCCTGCAAAACCGGCGTATCCGCAACATAGGCCGTGAGTTGCGTTTCCCCAATGCGGATGAGCTGGGTTTTGAGAACATTCCCCATGAGCATAGGCAGAGCGTAGAATCCAAGCGCCACTATGAGGGCCGCGAGGATTGGGAGGCCGATGATTTTGAGCGGCGGGTGACCCATAAGCCAAGCATAATCATAACGAGAAGCATGACCACCAAGAGGTATACCTTGCCCTCGGTTTGCAAAAAGAGAGAGAGAGCGCCAAAGAACGCCGAGAGGCCCCAGAGGAGCAGTACGGCTTTGCGGTGGGAGAATCCGGCAGAGAGGAGCCGGAAGTGCAAGTGCTTATCATCCCCCAGTGCGGGTGAGCGCTTTTCAAAAAACAAGCGCCGCGCGATGACCCACCCCACGTCCAGAATGGGTGGCGCGTCGCCTTCCGGACTTTGCCTTACCGCCACGTGGATCGAGCGTTCGGCATTCTCCAGCATTTCCAGCGTTCTCCATTCCGGATTTATAAAGGCGCGGTAAACTTTCATCA
>CAZBWF010000003.1:2894-19398 GCA_964495675.1 uncultured Gammaproteobacteria bacterium | reverse complement strand
ATGGGGATGCCCATGATGAGAAGCGCGGTGGCCACTTTGCCGCCGGAGATGATGGCGAGCATGCCGAGCATGAACCCGGCCCACACGCTTCCGCCCTCCCCCAAAAAGATGCGCGCCGGGTGGATGTTCCAGACGAGAAACCCTGCGCAAGCCCCGGCAAGCACAATGGCCAGGAGCGCCACATCCGGCTGGAAGGTTTTATCCGTAAGCGAGAGCGCAAACAGAATGAACGCGGCCGTGGTGGTAATGCCCGAGACCAAGCCATCCAGCCCATCCAAAAATTTGGTGGTATACATCATGCCCAAAAGCCACACCACAGTGAATACGTCTGCGGCGAGGACAAACGTGAGGCCGCGGCCCGCGATGGAGCCAAACTCCCACTGCCACTGGTCAAGGTGCCACAAACCATCGCCCAGTGGATTCCCCACAAACTCAATGCCAATGCCGGAGCCGACCACAGCCAGCGCCGCGAGGATCGGGAATACAATCTGGACGCGGGGCGCGAGCACAAAGCGGTCATCCAAAAACCCGCCGAGCATGAGGAGCAGTCCCGCAACAAAAATGCCCCACAAAAAATCCGGGGCAATGTAGCGCGCCGGCAGGGCATCCGTGAAGAATATGAGCGCTCCGAGCGTGAGCCAAAACGCCGCAAATATGGCGAGCCCGCCCAGAAGCGGCGTGGGGTGGGGATGGATTTTGCGGGGGCTATCCGGGTTATCCGTGATGTTCGTGGAGAGCGCAAAACGCCGCACGGCAACGGTAAGGAGCCACGAGAGGAAAGCGGCAGAGAGGAAGGAGAAGAGGTAGATCATGATGTGTGGCTATCCAAATACGCCTGCAATATCAAGGCCGCCGCGGAGGCGTGGTCATTGCCCCGCGAGCTGACCGCGCTCTTGGTTGAAAAACGCTCGTCCTGCTTTGCAATGGGCAGGGACAGCGTCTTGAGCTTTTCGATGAATCGGTCAACCGATTCCGCGGAAGCGCCAGCCCCGCCTGTCATGGTCAGCGGGTACCCGACCACAAGGTACTCAATGCCTTCGGTGAGAATAATCCGCTCCAATTGGTCCACGACATCCGCGTCATTCAGCACGGTGCGGAACGGGGTTGCAATGCGAAGTTCGTCCGAGGCCTTGGCAAGCCCGATTTTCGCTTCGCCGTAGTCAATGCCGAGGTAGTTCATAAATCTTAAATCCCAATATCTAAATCCTAAACAAATCCCAATGATTCAAATTCTAAATCTAAAACCGTTTGTAATTTTGAACATTGTGATTTAAGTATTGTTTAGGATTTAGAGCTTAGATATTGATATATTGATATATAGTTAAACAGTGAGTATTCTCGGCCCTGCCGCTGTTACCGCCACGGTATGCTCAAAATGCGCGGACAATTTTCCATCTGCCGTGACCACGCCCCAGCCGTCTGCTGCGGTTTTCACCTCGTGGGTGCCCGCAGTAATCATGGGCTCAATGGCCAAAACCGCACCCTCCACAATCTCCTCGCCCCCGCCGGATTTGCCGTAATTCGGAATGCGGGGCTCTTCGTGCACCTCATACCCAACTGCATGGCCCGTGAGCGTGCGCACCACGCCGTAGCCCGCCTGCTCCGCATGCGACTCTACCGCGTGCCCGATGTCGCCCACGTGGTTGCCGATTTTCGCCTCGGCAATTCCCAACTCCAGGCACTCGCGGGTGACTGCCAACAGCTTTTCAATTTCCGGAGCCGCCTTTCCCACGGCAACCGTGACGGCATGGTCCGTGTACAGGCCCTTGTACTCCATCCCAATATCAATGCCCACGAGATCTCCCTCGCTAAACGTGAGCTTGTCATAGGGGATGCCGTGCACCAGCATGTCGTTTGGAGAGATGCAGAGCGCGGCCGGAAATTCTTTTCCCTTGGGCCCGAAGCCCTTGAACGATGGCGTGGCGCCGAGCTTTTTAATCTCTGATTCGGCGTAGCGATTTAATTCGCCTGCCGAGGCGCCGGGCACTGCCATGGCCACAAGCTCGCGCATGATGCGGGCAAGGTGGTGGCCGCCTTCGGCCAAGAGTTCAACTTCTTGGGGGGTTTTGGGGTTCATGCAAATATCTCCCACACCGCCTGCTCCACCTCGGGAATGGAGGGCGTGCCGTCAACGCGGTGCAGGATGCCCCGCGCTTCGTACCGATCAATCAGGGGCTTGGTGTCGCCGTGGTACCAATCCAGCCGCTTTTGGATGCCCTCCGGCGTGTCATCAGCGCGCTGAACCAGTTTGGCGCCGCAGTCATCGCATAGTTCATCACGCTTGGGCGGATCCGTGAGCAGGTTATACACCCGGCCGTCCGTGGGGCACTGCCGCCGCGCCGAGAGCCGCCGGATTGATTCTTGGTCCGGAATGTCAATTAACACCACGTGCGAAGGCGATGCAACCGTTTCAGCGGCATCTGCCTGGCCGACGCTCCTCGGAAATCCGTCCAACAAAAAACCGCCGGCTTTCGCGAGCGCCTCTTCCATTGTATCTTTCATGAACGCGCTCACATCCGCGTCGGCGAGATGTCCGCCCGCGTTGATGATGGGCCCGAACACCCGGCCCCGCTCCGAGCCGGACGCGATTTCATCGCGCAAGAGCTTGCCTGTTTCAAGGTAGTTGATGTTGAGCTTCTCGGCCAATCGCTTGCCCTGCGTGCCCTTGCCCGAACCCTGCGGCCCGAGGAAAATAATGACTGGTTTGGTGGGTTTCATGCCTTGTGAATGTATCATTTTAGAGAAAAAAAATAAAGGCGCCCGAAAGCGCCTAAACCGCGGACATCCTTAAAACTTCTCGTAATCCCGCATCACGAGCTGTGACTCGATTTGCTTGACTGACTCGATGACCACGGACACCACGATGAGAAGCGAGGTGCCGCCGATGACCAAATTGGTGCCCGTAAAGTTCTGCAGGGCGATGGGGAGCACGGCGATGATGCCCAAAAAGAGCGCGCCGGCCAAAAGGATGCGGTTTGAAACCGCGCCCAGATACCGCGCCGTCTCGGGCCCCGGGCGGATGCCCGGAATGAATCCGCCCTGCTTCTGCAGATTCTCGGCAACCTGATCCGGCTTGAAGATAACCGCGGTGTAGAAGTAGGAAAAGCCGAACACGAGCACAAAATAAAAGACGCCGTAGAAGATTTGGTTGCCGAAGAGATTAATGACGGCAAGCGACAGAGTTTGCAGCGCCGGCACCGTGGACTCCGCAAAAAACTGCGCAACCAAGGGCGGGAACAGAATGATGGAAATGGCAAAAATGATGGGAATGACCCCGGCCTGGTTCACGCGCAAGGGCAGGTGGCTCGAAACGCCGCCCGAGAGCGCGGTGCCGCGGGTAAATTTCGAATACGTGACCGGAATGTTGCGCTGGCCCTCGGTGATGAACACGACGCCGGCAACCGTGGCCACCGCAATCAGAATAAAGAGGACCACGTTGATGAGCTGGGACTGGTCGTAGGTGGAAGCGGCGCGCAGGAGCGCCTGCGGCAATCCGGCCACAATGCCGCCGAAAATCAAAAGCGAAATGCCGTTCCCCACCCTGCGCTCGCTGATGAGCTCGCCTAACCACATGAGGAGCATGGTGCCGCCGGTGGTGACCACCATAATGGTGAGCATCTGCGTGAACGAAATGGTGCCGCGCAGATTCGCGCCCGCCGAAGACCCGGCGCGTTGGAGGAAGATGACCGTGCCGTACGCCTGCAGGAGCGCCAAGGGCACGGTTGCCATGCGGGTCCACTGGTTGATTTTTTGGCGGCCCTGCTCGCTCTCCTTTTGCATTTCCTCAAGCGATGGGATTATCATGCCCAGAAGCTGGAAGATGATGGACGAGGTGATGTACGGGCCCACGCCCAACATGACAATGGAAAAACTCTCGAGCCCGCCGCCGGTGAGGATGTTGAGGAGCCCGAGAATCTGGTTGGAATTGAAAAACGCCGAGAGCCCGGACACGTTGACTCCGGGAACCGGCACGTGCGCCATGACGCGGAACATGACGAACACGGCGAGCACGAACAGAATGTCGTTCCGAATGTCGCGGGTATTCCAAAGTTGCTTGAGTTTTTCGGCTATCATGTGGCAATCGTCATCCTGATCCACGTCATTCTGAACTTGTTTCAGAATCTGTTCCCGTTTCAGGATCTGTTTTGGCTAATGATACAGATGCTGAAACAAGTTCAGCATGACGGAAAAAATTAGGAAATAACTTCTGCGGTGCCGCCTTTGGCTTCAATTGCCAGCCGGGCGCTCCTTGAAAACGCGTGCGCGCGGACCGTAAGCTTTTTTGAGACACTCCCGCGGCCCAAAATTTTGACGCCGCCCTTGGCTTTTCTGGCAAGCCCTTTTTGGATGAGTACGGCAGGCGTGACCAATTGGCCGGCTCCGAACGCGGCCTCGAGCGCTTCGAGATTAACTTCCGCCACCTCGGGCGAAGCGCGCTTAAATCCGCGCAGCTTGGGAGTGCGAATTAACAGCTGTTGGAACGCGGCGCGGCGCGCAAGTCCCCGGCGGCCGCCGGAGCGGGCGCGCTGGCCTTTGAGCCCTTTTCCGGAATACGTTCCCTTGCCCGAGCCGCCGCCGCGGCCCACGCGCTTTTTGCGGCGCTTGTTCGAAGAGGGACGCTGTAAATTGTGGAGTGCGTGTGGCGACATACTATTCATCCTGCTTCAATTCTTGCTTTTTCTTCCAATCGCGGGGCGGCTGGAGCGACGTGAGCGCCGAGAGCGCGGCTTTGGCGTTGTTGACCTTATTGCCCGTGCCCATGGCTTTGCCCACAATGTCGCGCACGCCAGCGAGCTGGAAAATTTGGCGCAAGACCGCGCCGGCAATGATGCCCGTGCCGACCGGAGCCGGCTTCAAGAGGAGCTGGGAACTGTGGGCGCGCACGCGCACCTCGTGCGGAATGGTGCCCTCGTTGGTGAGGGTGATGGTGACGAGCTTCTTTTTTGCCGCGTTGGTCGCTTTGGCAATGGCGAGCGAAACATCCGCTCCCTTGGCAAGCCCGAGCCCGACGCGGCCCTTTTTGTCGCCCACGGCAACGCACGCGCGGAAGCGCATGCGCTTGCCGCCTGCCATCACGCGCGTAACGCGCGCCAAATCAATAACCGCCTGGTCAAACTCGTCGCGGACCTCGTTGCCCCGCCCGCGGCCGCGGCCCCGCCCGCCTCCTCGTTTCATGCTGCCTTGTCCTGCTTTTGCCATACCCAATACTTAAAAAGTTAACCCGCCCGCGCGCAGTCCTTCCGCGAGCGCGGCCACGCGGCCGTGATACTGCTTGGCTCCGCGGTCGAACACAACCGTGGTGATGCCGAGTGCTTTGGCGCGTTCGGCAAGCGCCGCGCCCAAAGCGCGGGCTTTTTCGACTTTGGTTCCCGCACCTCCGGCCGAGGTGTCGCGGAGCGCCACGAGCGTTTTTCGGGCCGCATCGTCAATAATCTGCACATACATGCCCGAAAGCGAGGTGCGCGCCGAAACGCGCGGCCGCGCCGCAGTGCCGCTAACTTTTGCGCGGACTCTGCGCTTGCGCCGGATGCTTCGTGCTAATTTTATTCTGTCTGCCATACAAGTATTACTCTGCGCCCTTAACAACCTTGCCGGCCTTGCGGCGGATTACCTCATCGCTGTACTTGATGCCCTTGCCCTTGTAGGGTTCGGGTTTGCGGATGCGCCGGATGCCCGAGGCAACCTCGCCGACCACGTACTTATCAATGCCTGAAACCGTAATGGCGTTGCCCTCTGCCGAGAGCGCAATGCCCTTGGGCGCCTTGAATTCAACCGGGTGGGAAAAGCCCACATTGAGAACGAGCGTGTCGCCCTTCAGGGCAACCTTGTAGCCCACGCCGTTGATTTCGAGCTGTTTTTTGAGCCCCTCGGCCACGCCGAGAACCGCGTTTGCAGCCAAGCTCCGGCCAAGGCCCCAGAACGCGGCCTGGCGGCGGTCATCCGGATTTGGAACCGAAAACGTGAGCGTATCGCCCGCAATGGCAAGAGCGACTTTGGGCGGAAGCGCCACAGAAAGCTCGCCCTTGGGGCCCTTGACCGTGACCGTGCCGCCCTGTGCGGATACGGTGACGCCGGATGGAATAGTGATTGGATTTTTGCCGATTCTGGACATACTTAGTATACCTCGCAGATAATTTCTCCGCCCATGCCCTTCTGGCGCGCCTCGCGGTTGGTCATGAGTCCCCGCGGCGTGGACACCACGGCAATGCCGTACTCGTTCAGCACGTGCGGGAGCTCGTTCCGCTTGCGGTAGAGCCGGCGGCCCGGCGTGGAAACGCGCTTGATGGCCGTAATCGCGCTCTTGCCTGCGGCGTCGTATTTGAGGCGGACGATGATGGCGCTCTTTCCGCCCTCAACACCCTCTTCAGCGGATTCGAGGAATCCCTCGCGCACCAAAATGCCCGCAAGCGCGAGCTTGAGGCGCGAAAACGGAATAATCACCCGCTCGTGGCGGGCGTATGCGGCGTTGCGGATGCGCGTCAGCATGTCTGCAATGGTGTCGGTCATCATAGGCGTATTACCAACTGGATTTCTTAATGCCCGGAATCTCCCCTTTTCTGGCAAGCTCCCGAAAACAGATGCGGCACAAATCAAAGTCGCGCATGTAGCCGCGGTTGCGGCCGCACTTCCAACAGCGCCGCACGATGCGGGTTGAAAATTTCGGCTTTCTGCGTGACTTTGCTCGCTGTCCTTCTGTTGCCATAGGGGTTAGGATTTTTTGAATGGAAACTTGAGTGCTCGAAAAAGCTTTAACGCATCTTCGTCTGTTGCGGCGGTGGTGGTTATGCAAATCTGCAGGCCGTGGAGCTTTGACACGTCATCGCCCGCAACTTCCGGAAACACGGTGTGCTCGTTCATGCCGATGGTGAGATTGCCGCGCCCGTCCAGCGCCTTGGGCGAAATGCCCGAAAAGTCGCGCACGCGCGGGAGCGTGACATTAATCAGCTTGTCCAGAAAATCGTACGCCCGCGCTCCGCGGAGCGTTACGCGCATGCCCACAACCTGGCCCTGCCGGATTTTGAAATTGGAAATGGAAATGCGCGCGCGGCCCGGAACCGGCTTTTGGCCGGTGATGCGCTGAAGCGTCCGCGCAACCGCTTCCTCGTCCGCCGCTCCTCCGCGCTTGATGCGCGCGTTCAGCACCACCTTTTCGATGCGCGGAACCGCCATGACGTTGCGGCCGGCAAAAAGCTCGGCTCGCTTGGCGAGCACTTCGGTTTCGTAGGTTTTTTTGAGGGACTGGTGCATACGATTACACGGGTTCGCTGATTTTCTTGGCGATGCGGATTTTTTTGCCGGTTTCCTTGTTCACCGCGTATCCCACGCGCACGGGCTTGCCCGAGGATGGAGCAATAAGCATGACGCTCGACACGTGGATGGGTGAGGGAAACTCAATGCGCTGGCCCGCAACGCCCCGCTTGCCGCTCCGAAGGTGCTTGACCGCGATGTTGCATCCCTCAACCGAAACGCGCGCAAGCGCGGGAAACGCCTGCAGGACTTTTCCTGTTTTGCCGCGGTCTTTTCCGGCAATGATTTTGACGGTGTCGCCTTTCTTAATCTTCATACTGTTATAAAACCTCGGGAGCGAGTGAGATTATCTTTGCAAAACCCTTCTGGCGTAACTCCCGCGCAACCGGGCCGAAGATGCGGCTTCCGCGCGGCTCTTTGGACTTGCGGTCCGCGAGCAGGACTGCCGCGTTTTCATCGAACCGGATGTAGGAGCCGTCTTTCCGGCGGAGCTCCTTGCGCTGGCGGACAATGACGCCGTCAACCACGTCGCCCTTTTTGACCATGCTGTAGGGCACCGCCTCTTTAACGATGAGCTTGACGATATCCCCGATGCGGGCATACCGCTTGCGGTTGCCGCCGAATACCGTAATGCACTGGAGTCGCTTGGCGCCCGTGTTGTCCGCGGAATTAAGGATGGTTCTGGCCTGTATCATACCTTTGTAATAACCCGCCACCGCTTGGTTTTGGAAATAGGGCGCGTTTCCTCGATGACCACGCGGTCTCCCACCCTAATGCCTTCCCTGCGGCAGTCGCTCGCAAACTTGCGGCTTGCAGTGTACCGCTTTTCGTAGCGCGGGTGCACGGCAGGGCGGTCAACCCGAACCACAACCGTGTTTTTCATGGCAACAGACACCACGGTGCCGGTGAATTGGCGTTTTATCGTTTGCTTCTTATCTGTCATAGGTAGTAATTTCCAAATCCTAATATCTAAATCCTAAACAAATCCAAAGCACAAAATTCAAAACGTATTCTTTTGAGATTTGGCATTGGAATTTTGAATTTGTTTAGGATTTGGTGCTTGGGATTTGGAATTTAATTGGTGCAATCGGGTCAAAATCCGGGCAATCAGCTTGCGATTTTTCTCTATCTCATGCACCTGCTTTAGGGCGCCGGTTGCGGCTTTAAAGCGCACATCAACCAGTTTGGAGCGCATCTCCGAAAGAAGCTCCTCGAGCTCGCCTTCGGACTTGGCTTGTATATCGCGCCATTCCATATACTACACCTTCTTTAAAAACTTGGTCTTGAGCGGAAGCTTGTATGCCGCGAGGCGCATGGCCTTCTCTGCAGTTGCCTCGTCGATGCCGTCGATTTCAAAGAGGACAGTTCCGGCCTTTACTGCCGCAACGTACCGGTCAACCGAGCCCTTGCCCGATCCCATGGGAACCTCCGAGCCCTTGGCCGTGACCGGCTTGTCCGGAAAAATGCGTATCCAAATCTTTCCCCCGCGCTGGACGTAGCGCGTCATGGCGCGGCGCGCGGATTCGATTTGGCGCGACGTGACCCACGCGGAGGTTACGGCTTTCAAGCCGTAGTGCCCGAAGCTGATGGCGGTCTTGCGCGCGGCTTTGCCGCGCAGGCGCCCTTTCTGCCATTTGCGGTGCTTTACTTTACGGGGAATAAGCATAGGAGTCAATCCGCTTCGGCCGATTCTTTCTCGGCCGTAATCTTTTTAATCTGCGCCAAAACGTCGCTCGGCTTTTCGGCTGGGGTTCCGCCCTCCTCGAACACGTCGCCTTTGTAAATCCACACCGAGACCCCGACCGCGCCATACGTCGTGAACGCGGTTGCGTCATCGTAATCAATGTTGGCGCGCAGGGTGTGTAAGGGCACCGAACCGGATGAGAGCGTTTCCACGCGCGCGATTTCAGCGCCGTTCAAACGCCCGGACACGCGGATTTTAACGCCCTTGGCTCCGGCTTTCTGCACCTGGTCAATGGCCTGCTTCACGGCGCGCCGAAACGGAATGCGGCGCATCAAATCCGAGGCAACGTTCTGCGCAACCACGGCCGCGGACAAAGCCCCCTGCCGCACCTCGTGGATGTTGATGTGCGCTTTCTTCGCGTTCTTCAGCACGTTCTTTTCGAGCGCAACCTTAAGCTCCTCAATGCCCGCGCCGCCCCGGCCGATGACCATGCCCGGCTTTGCGGTGTGGATGTTGACGGTAATGTCGCCCGTGCGTCCGCCGCGCTCGATTTCAATCTTCTCAACGCGCGCTTCGGCGAGCTTCTTTTGAATGAAGCTCCGGACCATGACGTCCTCGCGCAGAACCGTGCGGTACGCGTCTCGGCGCGAAAACCACTTGGAGCGCCAGCCCTCAATGACGCCGAGGCGGTAATTTCTTGGATGTATCTTCTGACCCATAGCTACTTCTTGGTTATGGTGGCCTTCTTCTTCTCGCCTAATATGATAGTTATGTGGCTCGTCCGCTTGCGGATTGCTCCGGCTCGTCCGAACGCGCGGGGCCGCCAGCGTTTGAGGGTATCCCCCTCGTCAACAAACGCGCGCACCACCGAGAGCCCTGCCGGGTCGAGCTTGTAATTATTTTTGGCGCTCGCAACCGCGGAATTCAAAAGTTTCAGCACAATGCCGGCCGCGCGCTTGGGGAGCACAGAAAGCTGTTCCGTGGCGGTTGTAACGGCCTTGTTCCGGATCAAACCCACCACAAGCCGCGCCTTGCGAGGCGCAATTCTGGATGTTCTGACTTGTGCGGTTACTTCCTGCATATACTATTACTTCTTGCCCGGAGCTTCTTTAGCGCCTGCGGCCGGGGCCGGAGCTGCCGGCTTGGCGGCTACCGCTGCGGCTGCTTCCTGCTCTTTCTGCATGCGGCCGCCGTGGCGCACGAACTTGCGCGTGGGCGAAAACTCGCCGAGCTTGTGGCCCACCATGTTTTCGACCACGAATACTTCAATGTGGTTCTTGCCGTTGTGCACGCCGAACGTCATGCCGACCATTTCCGGGGTAATGGTCGCATCCCGCGACCAGGTCTTGATGACGGTTTTGCCGGCGCGGGCTTTCGCCTTGGCAACTTTCGCCATGAGGCGCTCGTCTATGTACGGTCCTTTTTTGGATGATCTCGACATAGCGCTATTTGCTCTTGCGGCGTCTAATAATCAAAGTATTGCTCGGCTGGTGCCGTTTCCGGGTGCGCACGCCGAACGCGGGCTTGCCCCACTTGGTCTTGGGCCGCTTCATGCCGATTGAGGTGTTGCCCTCGCCGCCGCCGTGCGGGTGGTCTACCGGGTTCATGGCTTTGCCGCGCACGCGCGGCCGCACGCCGAGGTGGCGCATGCGGCCCGCTGTGCCGAGCCGGATGGTGTTCAATTCGGAATTTGAAACCTGGCCCACGGTGGCGAGGCAATCCCCGGAAAACTTTCGAATTTCGCCGGAGGGCATTTTAACCTGGACAAATCCCGCATCCGAGGAGAGCACGGTTGCGCCCGCGCCCGCGCTCCGCGCAACGCGCGCGGTGCGGCCCGGGAAGAGCTCGATGTTGGAAACAACCATGCCAGCCGGAACGTGCTTCAACGCCATGCGGTTGCCGCGCTCAATGGCGAGCGCCTGCGTGCGGGAGGCGGTGACCGTATCCCCCACTTTCAAATCAGCCACGGCGAGCGTGTACGCCTTTTGGCCGGAGGGGTACACGAGGAGCGCAACGTCCCCGCTCCGGTTCGGGTCGTACTGAATGCCCACAACGCGGCCGGGCCGATCCAGAATCGGGTTCACAAAATCAACCGCGCGGTACGCGCGCTTGTGTCCGCCGCCCTGGTGCCGCACCGTAATCTTGCCCTGGCTGTTGCGCCCGGCCTTCTCCTTGGTGGATGAGAGCAAGGCGCGCACCGGTTCGGTGAGGCCCCGGTCGCGGCGCGAGAGCACTGCGGCGTGGCGCCGTCCCGGAGAGGTTGGGTTGTATCGTTTTACTGCCATGTCGGGTGTCCTTAGACGCCTTCAAAAATATTTACTTTACTGCCTTTTGGAACGCGGACCAAGGCCTTTTTCCATCCCGGGCGCAAACCGTATCCGCGGCCCGAACGCTTATACTTGCCCGCCGTGTTGGTAATGCGCACCGCAACGGGCCGCACCTTGTATGCCGCGTAAAACGCCTTGGCAATCTCCACCTTGTTCGCGGACGATGCAACCCGGAACGCGTACCAATCCTCGGAACCCATGCGTGCTGTTTTCTCCGAAACAACGGGCTTCAAGAATATGCGGTGTGCGAGCGTGCCGAGACGGGCCATGGTGACTGACTCGCGCTTCCCCGCCGAATCGGCGGGGGCCTTGGGCTCTGCTTTCGCTTCCGGCTTCGCTTCCGGGGCCTTTTCATCTTTCTTGGCCGCCACGTTCTGCTTTTTATTGAATATTCTCCACATACCATTATTTCAACTGCTTGGTGAGCGCGGGAATGGAGTCCTTATCAATCAAAACGGTCTCGTGCTTCAACACATCCACAATGTTCATGTTCTCAAGCCGCAAGGGGCGCAGAGTCGGAATGTTGCGCGCCGAGCGGATGGTGTTCTCCATGCGGCTGTCCGTAAACATGAGCAAACGCTTTTTTCCTGCAAGCGCGAGGGCTGCAATCAATTCTTTTAAACTCTTGGTCGAGGGTTTTTCAAATGCGAGGCCCTCAACAACCACGAACGTGCCTGCCTGCACCTTTTCCGAGAGCACGGCGCGCATGGCTTTTTGGACCATCTTGCGCGGAATGGAAAGCCGCGTCAAGCTCGCTTCGCCGCGCGGGCCGAACGTAACGCCCCCGCCCTTCCAAATGGGAGAACGGATGGAGCCGTGCCGCGCCCGGCCCGTGCCCTTCTGCTTCCAGGGCTTCCTGCCGCCGCCGCGCACCTCGCTGCGCATTTTGGTGAATGCGAGCGGCTGACGGATGCGGGATTGGAACACGCGCACCACCTGATAGATGAGCTCGGGCTTGGCGGTTTCCGTAAACACGGCGCTGTCGAGTTCGACAGTTCCGGCTTCTTTTCCTTCTCGGTTGTAGACCTTTACGCTGGGCATATTACGCTCCGCGGATAATCACAATGCCGTTGCGAGCGCCCGGAACTGCGCCGCGGATGTACACCACTCCCTTTTCCGCGTCAATGCTCGCAATTTTCAAATTGGAAATGGTCACCTTGTCCGCCCCCATGCGGCCGGCCATGCGCCGTCCCGGAAACACGCGCTGGGCGTCCGTTGAACCGATGGAGCCGGGCGCGCGCAAATCGTGCTTGTGCCCGTGCGTCTTGGGAGCCCCGTGAAAATGGTGGCGCTTGACCACGCCCTGAAAGCCGCGGCCCTTGGAGGTTCCGGAGACGTTCACCGAGTCCCCGGGGACAAACGAGGAAGCGTCCAGCCGCTGGCCCACCGTAAAGCCGTGTTCGCCTTCTGCCCGAAACTCAAAGAGCTTGGGCTTTTTGAGCGCGCCTTTCACGTGGCCGGAAAGCACCTTTGACGGGTGCTTGCTGCCGTACTCGTACCCCACCTGCACGGCCGCGTAGCCCTCGGACGATTCGGTTTTCACCTGCGTCACCACACCCGGAGTTACGAGAACCGCGGTCACGGGGACCACGTTGCCGTCTTCCCCGTACAGCTGGGTCATGTTCAATTTTCGGCCGACTAGGAACTTCATACAATAAATAAAGTTTGGGCCAAAGCCCAAACTTTTCTGCACAAACCAGAGAGAGTCCTGCACACAGGTTTCTCGATTGTCGGTTTATTAAGAAAAGCTTGAGCTCCTTGATGGGATGCTGGAGTCGTGCCGACTGTCACCCGCCGAATCGGCGGGACATCATCGGCGCGAAAGCGAATCCTACATTTTGATTTCAATGTCCACGCCCGAGGGGAGGTTGAGCCCCATGAGCGCGTCAACCGTCTTGGGTGTTGGATCAAAAATGTCTATCAAACGCTTGTGCACGCGCATCTCATACTGGTCGCGCGAGTTCTTGTGCACGAACGTGGACGCGTTCACCGTGTACTTGGTTTTTTCCGTGGGAAGCGGAATGGGGCCTGCGATTTCGGCCCCAGTCCGCTCCGCGGTTTCAAGAATGGTTCGGGTGGACTGGTCGATGATCTTGCTGTCGTAGGCGCGGATTTTTATGCGAATCCGCTGGCGGTTCGAGGCCGTCTCCGGCGCCTTGTCGGTTTTGGTCTTAGAGTCCACCATGGAATCTTACTTCAGTATTTTAGTGACAACGCCCGCGCCAACGGTCTTGCCGCCCTCGCGGATGGCAAACCGCTGTTGTTCCTCAAGCGCAATGGGCGCGCCGAGCTTAACCTTAAAGGTAACCGTGTCTCCGGGCATCACCATTTCAACCCCTTCGGCAAGCTCCACCTCGCCGGTTACGTCCGTGGTGCGGATGTAGAACTGCGGCTTGTAGCCCTTGAAGAACGGGGTGTGGCGGCCGCCTTCCTCTTTGGAGAGGATGTAGACCTGGGACTCGAACTCCGTGTGCGGCGTGACCGTGCCCGGCTTTGCCAAGACCTGCCCGCGCTCAACCTCTTCCTTTTTGGTGCCGCGCAACAGAAGCCCGGCATTGTCGCCGGCCCGGCCTTCGTCCAACTGCTTGTTGAACATTTCAATGCCCGTGATGACGGTTTTCTTGGTGTCGTGGATGCCCACGATTTCAACTTCCTCGTTGATTTTCACCATGCCGCGCTCAATGCGGCCCGTAACCACGGTGCCGCGGCCTTCAATGGAGAAGATGTCTTCAACCGGCATGAGGAACGGCTTGTCCGTGTCGCGCTTGGGCTCCGGAATGTAGGTGTCAATCGCGTTCAAGAGATCCACAATCGGCTTGATTGCGGCCTCATCATTCGGATTCTCGAGCGCTTTCAAGGCCGAGCCGCGGATGATGGGCGTGGTGTCGCCCGGGAATTCGTACTTTTTGAGCAAATCGCGGATTTCCTCTTCAACCAAATCAATCAGTTCCGGGTCAGTCACCTGATCCACCTTGTTGATGAACACAACAATATAGGGCACCCCGACCTGGCGGGCGAGCAGAATGTGCTCGCGGGTCTGGGGCATGGGGCCGTCAGTCGCGGACACCACCAAAATCGCGCCGTCCATTTGGGCCGCGCCCGTAATCATGTTCTTGACGTAGTCCGCGTGGCCCGGGCAGTCCACGTGCGCGTAGTGGCACTTTTCGGTTTGGTACTCCACGTGCGAGGTTGCAATGGTAATGCCGCGCTCGCGCTCTTCCGGAGAGTTGTCGATTTGGTCCACGCTCTTTTCGCTCGCGGCCAGGCCGCGGGCGTGCTGAACCTTGAGAATGGCTGCAGTAAGGGTGGTCTTGCCGTGGTCAACGTGGCCGATGGTGCCCACGTTCACGTGCGGTTTTGACCGGTCAAATTTGTCTGCCATAGGGTGTTGGTATGCTCGCTTAATTATTGATGATTGGGATAAAAAAAATAAGCTTTTGGCGTACTTTCAAACAAGCTTAACTATTGTAGCAAAAAGTGTGGAAAATGCAAGTGTCCATACAACACCCGCTACTCTACCACACATTCCCTATTTTGACAAGAAACACGCTATACCGTCTCAAAGTAGTACGGATCTTCGTCCCCTTCCTCGTCTTCGTCCCATGAATCCTCGTCAAACCAGTCGTGGCGAGCCAAAGGCCCTTGTTCTTGGGGCTCTTCCTGCGGCTCATCCCACTCGCGTGCTCGCGGAGCCGAATCATAATCTGTCGAATCCGCGGGCTGTCTGCTCTTCCACACCGCAATATCTCGGTTGATTTTGTCCAGCAACTCATCCTCGGTCAGGGAGGCAACTTCGCTCTTGCCGAGCGTGAGGCGCTCATACTCGGCAAGGGACATGACGGCAAAGGCCTCGTCCGCATCCTCGGAAAGCACAATGCACCGGTCACCGGTTTTGTTGATGAGGGAGAAAACCTTGGAGAGGTGGTGCATAGTTGGCTTTATTGTAGGGGAAACAGGAGGAAGTGTAAAGATGAAAAACATTGACTCAATGGCACATTTGTGCTTTTTTAAAGGTAAGGATTCGCCCTTTTTGCAACCGCAACAAACCCATACATAAGAAGGAGGTTGGCCGTGAACGCACTTGTCCCCTACCGCCAGTACCTGCCGTACGACTACGAAGAAACCGAACGGCAGATGATGCTCGGCCAGCTCGCGCTCACTCGTCCGTGGAGAACCGAGGGCGTGCTCAAGCGTGAGATCGAAGCCAGAGAGGCGAGCAACCGGCTCGTGGCCTTGCAGAGCGTGAGCCGGGACCATACCGCCGGCGTCTGCGCGTGGCTCTCCCATCGCAAGGACGGAGAAACCGAGGTTACCCTGCAGACGGATAGCTTTGCCGGCGCGCCGGGCGGGTGGTTCTCCTCCGGCTCTCATGAGCGGCTCCGCATGCGCACGCGCGTCACCATCAAGTGAGGTTGCCATGGCGAGCAAACCGACATTCCGCAAGAAAAGCTCGAACGACCTCAGCGACGGCGAAAAAACACTGCTCCTGCTCTCCGGCCCCATCGGCTGGATCATCGCGGGACTCATGATGTCCTCAAAGGACGAAAAGCGCGAGGCGGAAGTGGATGCCGCCGTTGAGCAGAAGGCAACCGATGCCATGGAGGTCTGGCGCAGAAACCGGAAGTCGCAGGAAACGGAGTTCAGGTGGTCCACCAAGGTCACGGGAGGCGGGCCGTCGTTCACCCGCACCTACGCGTGGACCGTGCCCGAGGACGATTCGCCGGCCGACCCGGCCCCGGAGTTCACGTTCGACTGGAAAAAATACCTGAAACCCAGGACGAGCTTTCTCCCAGAGTCGCCCTTGTTCACGCCGCAGTGCCACTGCTCATGGTGTTCTCGTGAACCGTTGCCCGGTTGCCAATCGTGGGAAAAGTACCTCGCAAAGGGCATCCATCCGTGAAACAGCGGCTCTCTACAACCAAAAAGGCCGTTCCAGAACAATGGAACGGCCTTTTCTTTTTGCTCGTCACCCTACACCGCCAACCCGATTCCAATGGCAATTAAAAACACGGCCACCACGGCGCGGAAGGAACGTTCCGGAATGCGGCCCACAACGCGCTTGGCAATTGCCGCGCCAGCAAATGTTGCCGCGATAAAGAGGGGCATGCCGTAGAGCAGGCCGCCGGCGAGCGTGGTGCCGCCCGCGGCATAGACGCCGATGCGCGTGACATCAACAAAAAGCGAGATAGCGCCGATGGTGGCAATGTACGCGGCCGGGCGCAGATTGAACGCCGCGAGCACGGCG
>CAZBWF010000003.1:1027-2884 GCA_964495675.1 uncultured Gammaproteobacteria bacterium | reverse complement strand
AAGAACGCCGCATAAAGCACGAGCGCCAACCCGAGCACGCGCTTGAGCGGCTCCGTGTCCATGGAAAAAACAAGCGAAGCGCCCGCCCATGCCGCGACAATGCCCGGCACGCCAAAAAGCAATGCCAAGCGCCAGCGCAACCCCGAGCGGAACAAAAGCATTTTCCATACGTCGTTTGCCGCGTGGACCACGCCCGCGGCCAAAAGTGCCACGGGCAAGGGAAACCAAAATGCCAGCACCGGCACCATGATGGTTGAAATCCCGAATCCGGTGACTGTGCCGATGGTGCTGGCGAGGAGAGTGAGTAGAGTGAGGAGGAGGATGTCCATTGGGGACTAGAAACCGGTGAACCCGGAAAAAACGAAATAACCTTGGATAACATAGAGTAGAACAAATGCTGGTGGAATTGTGAAAAATATCGCCACCTTTCTCGCGCGTCCTTGCATTTTGACTGCGAATATTATATTCATAAAAAGTAAAATCAAAGCGGCAACACTAAAAAAATAAATAAAAATATTGGCTGATATAGAAAAATCGCCTGCCGCCCTTCTATTTTGAAAATAAATCCACAGCAATAAAAAAAAAACCATGATTAAAATAATATTACTGTAAATTAATTTTTTCATACTTTTATCTCTTATTTAATAAACTAATTCTCTAACAATATTCCAATCAAATGTGGAACTAGGTAACCTGCTATAGATATTTGCAAAATCCTTTATCCCTTCTCGCTCTTTCGTTAAATCTCTTAGAATCGGCCTCAAACCATACGCAATAGTCATAATAGATCGCTCGCTATCCGCGCCCGCATCCTTGGCTCTCTGCTCAACTTCCGTATTACGTTGGCTCGGCAACTCATTAGTCGCAATCTTCACTACATCATCCCAATGCTCATTAGTTATAGGCAGTTTACCAAATGCCTCTTTGTACGAATACAGCACTCCGGCACGCTCGCCGGTGCCAAGGGTTTGCGTGCTTTTGGTACCGTAGGTTATAAAATTAACTCCTGCCCGATTTAACCCCAACTGGCTGTGCTTTTGCCCCATTTCCTGTTCCAATGACACATTACGTTCCACACCCAAGTAATCTAATAAGGTCTCAAGATTCGCATCTCGCAATGCCGAGAGGATCTCGTCTTTTGTGTACTGCTCATTTGCAGGCCGCTCCCTTTGCTCGCCCAGAACATCGGGCTCTGGTGTTGGTTCAGAGTCTGAAACAAGTTCAGGGTGACGTGCTGTGACAGACGGTGTGGACAAAGGCGCGAGTACTACTGCCGCGGGCGCAATCCGCACGGTTTCTGACTTTGTGGTTTCCACGTTGCCTGCCCTGTCTGTTGAGCGGTACTGGATAGCGGTGTCGCCTATGGTGTTTATTGTAAACGAATTTGCATAAGTATTCCATGTTGCCCCGCCATCCACGCTATACTCGGTTTTGAGGACTCCCGCGTTGTCGTCGGTTGCGGAAAGAGTAACCTGCGCCGAATTAGTGCCTCCGGCAACACTAACACTCGTCTCCGGTTTGGTAATGTCTGACGACTGGGCGCTATTAAGCACCGCGCTGACCGGCGTTTCTACAAAACTGCCAGTGCCGTTCTGGTCAATTTCCAGAACCGTATTGGAAGCCGAGGAAGCAAGGGTAACCGTTGCCTCGGTAGTGGTGTTCACGGACAAATTGCTGTAATAGGCGGTTTCCGTCACTTCGTTATTTTCCACGGTTGAAACGCGCAAACTGAACGTGCACTCTCCGGTGCCGTCCAGTTCAACGCGGTATGAAACGCCGCCCGCTTCCGGCAAAAATACAAACTTATTCTCCCCGATTTCCTCGTATGCCACGCCAGAGATGTTGTACTCAATGTCC
>CAZBWF010000003.1:0-1017 GCA_964495675.1 uncultured Gammaproteobacteria bacterium | reverse complement strand
CACTCGGACGAGTCCTGTGTAGCATTGTCCGGCAAGGATATAGTGGCGCCGGTGATGATATCAGTAATCAGCTCCCGAATGCCATCTATACTCGGCATTTTTGCGTGGTCAATATCATGAAAATAATAGGTTTTATTACTTGGCGTATCTATGGCTTTGGAGCTGCCAATTGGCACAGTGCCGTCTCCCGCGGACATTAAAACTGAATATTCAGTGACAAGAAAATGCTTCTTTGTAATTGAGCTTATGGTTGGTGTAGTACACCCGTTGATATTATAGGCGTCAATGTCGGTTGTATCAAAAGCGTCAAGAATTATGGAGTGAAACGAGGATGCGTTTTGTATAAGGCCGCTATTTAATCCCTGGCCAACAAAATAGTCATTCAACTCCGAATAGGTAAATGTGATATCAGAGGTGGTGAAATCGTAAAAATATGGTCCGTTTTGCGCAACAAACAATTGGCTGGGTAATAATTGATAAATGGTGGGCATATTTTGTGAAATGTGCCGTACTCTCTCGTCACTTAACCCGGCAAATAGCAACCTGATTCCTAAATCATCGCCTAATAGCAATGTTTTGGCGGCTTTCGGTGCTCCTAAATGTGGCGTTCCAATAAAAATCAATTTATTAACCGAATCTGACCCATTATCCAAAATATACTGCTTTGTCAAAAGACCGCCCATGCTATGAGCTACAATATCGACATTACCACTTCCAGTTTGATTTATGACTGCGTCAATTTTATTCTTCAAATCAATGCTAGTATTTCTGATATCCAAACGCCAGTCATACGGAAAAACAAACAGATCAGTGTTTTCCTGATAGCCATTAGCTATGAATTCTGCAACTAAACCTGCAAATATATCTTTTGTGGGCGCGCTTCTAACGATGTCACCTAATATAACTTGGTTATCAACAAAAGTTCCATCAGAATTCATGGCGAAAACATTCATAAACTCAGCGCCGGGTTGTAATAACATTGCACCAATATTTGGCCATTTTAAATCATTGCCTATT
>CAZBWF010000002.1:26237-27653 GCA_964495675.1 uncultured Gammaproteobacteria bacterium | reverse complement strand
GTGGCCACGCCTAATTTGGCAAGCCGTGACGAAGTCACCTTGCCGACGCGCGTGAGTTCCGAAATCGGGGTTTGGAGGCGGATGGGGGACATATGCCCTCGGCAGGAATCGAACCTACATTACGAGATCCGCAATCTCGCGTCCTATCCATTGAACGACGAGGGCTCGGCGTCGTAGTCGGATTTCAGCTTCCGTGTGCTGCTGTCGCAGCCCACTCCAGCTTCCATCCGCCTACTCCTTTCAAATGTTCCGTTAACTCGCGAGTACGCGAGCCCAACAGAACATTTGTAGAATACTTTATAATTTCAGCAGCCGTGCCAACTGTTCGGAGAGCGGCTCGTTTTCTTTTGCAACGTCTTCGGACAGGAACTGTAGCAGAATGGCGCGAATGCGCAAGGGGTTTTTGTTCTCAAGGGGGATGGAAAGCCGCGGGCGGATGCCGCTTTTCCATTCGAAAAAAAGGTGCTTTGCCTCGCCGGGCGCGTAGTAAATCCAAAAGTTTTTAAACGCGGACCATGCGTAGGAGCGCGCTCCCACGGTAATGCCCTCCCGCTGGATGACGAACGGAATCCGCGTCGGCGCGTTCCTGTCCTGCAGCATCACAGTGATGGCAGCCACCACAATGATGATGGCGAACAAAAAGTTCGCCGAGAGGATGCTCCAGAGGAGGAGCACTGCGGCAATCGCCGCCGCAATCACATACCAGCGGCGCGGACGTTCATGCTCGCGGTATTCGGCAATATCCCACTCGATGAGTGTTGTCGTGTGTGCCATACTTTTTTTAGGCGGCCCGCTCCATGCGGACAGGCCGCTCTTGGTCAATAGCAATGGTGATGACGGGGAACACTTTGATTTCTTGGTGATACCTCGGCCGCCTTGTAATGTCCGGAATCGCCTTGGGGCTTATTTCGCCTGTTTTTGAGATGTACATGAAATTGATTTCGGGGTCCTCAACTTGCCCGGGGATGTATACGCCAATCTCATCATCAGGGTATTGTTCCTTAAGCTTGGCAAGAATGTGCCGGGCTTGTTCTTCGGATGGGTACGCCATGCGCGCCCGTTTTACCGCAAACAGCTTGGATTTAAGGGCGCCATCAATGCCTTGGACCCTCCTCTGGATAGCTGCTTGAAGCTTGTTCTGCATGGTGGTGCGTGCCTGCTGCCAGCTGGTCGCGAGCACGTCTCGTGCGCGCTGATCTTTTTTGTTCTTGCTCACCGTTGGTTTTGAAAGTTCCTGGTCGAGGTTAAAGAGTCCTGCAAGTTCCGGCTCCAAGTGCTCGCTTGAGGGATCCAGAAAAAAGACGTATTCGGTTTCCCCGCTTCTCGCGGGTATTTCCACATAATTGAGGCCGAGCTTGTCCAGCTCTTTCCAGAGTTCCGGAGAGATTGTTTCGGGCCCCGGGCTCTCGGATTCAG
>CAZBWF010000002.1:0-26137 GCA_964495675.1 uncultured Gammaproteobacteria bacterium | reverse complement strand
TTCAGGCGCTTCGGCCTCTTCTTCAGGAACTTCCGGTGTTTCGGGCCCCGGAGGGGGAGCGTCATCATCGCCTGTCCCGATAATTTCGTCTATGCGTTTTTCCAGGAATGCGGCGACTTGGCTCTGTTCCCCCTGAACGCGCGTTTTGATTTCTTCCATAATTGATTCAGCCGAGTCAGTGCCAGCCGCCTCGCCGAGGCGCTTCCGGTCCGCTTCGGTAATGCCGAGTTCTCGGACCGAACCGCGCGCCGCGTGCAGGAGAAAGAGCGCGAGATCTTTTTCGTTCGGGAAACCAACCAGAAGCTTTCGCATGCCGCGCATCAGCACCATGCGGTTGGCTTTTGCCTTTTCTCCGCGGGTTCGGTAGTCCTCCAACTGTTTTGCGGTGAGCGCGTTGAATTGTTCGTGATCCGAAAGGATGCTCCGCAGAAGAAAATGACGCTGTTCAGCGTTGAGCGCGTTCCAGGCATTGAGCACTACGCCAGAATCCAGCTCGCGCGCTTCTCCTTCGGGCGCGCTTTCCTCTTCGGGCGTATGTTCAAAGAGGCCGACAATTTCATCTTCGGTTTCAGCGGCCTGCACTCTGGGTTCGATTTCTGTGGTTTGCATTTTTTCGGCTGGCGGAGAGGCAGGGATTCGAACCCTGGGACCCCTTTCGGGGTCAACGCATTAGCAGTGCGCTCCATTCGGCCGCTCTGGCACCTCTCCTCGTCAGAGTCGGGCTGCGGCCTCCGTGTCCGCCTGTCGGCGTTCACTTCGGCCTCCGCCCGCCTCTTCCTCTCAAATTTCTGCTTAACCTCATCGCTTTCGCTCTTCGGCCCAAGCAGAAATTTGCTGGTTTTTAAGAGTCGGGATTTCGGTTTCGTCCCGCAACGCGGGACTTCATCCTCCGCACGCTTCCTCCTCTCAAATGTTCCGTTGTTCCGTTAACTCGCGAGTACGCGAGCCCAACGATCTGTAGTTGTATATGGAGGCGCGGATTTTTTATTACGTTACAAGAATACCCAAAATCAGCCCTTTTGTAAACCCCTCCGCTCGCGAGCGGAGGGGGTAAAGCTTACGAATGGCGCACTGGATGCCCGTAGGCAAGGGTTACTGCCCAGACAGACGCGGCTCCCGCGCCTTTGAGCACACGCGCGCATTCCTCGGCCGTACTTGCCGTGGTAATGACATCGTCAATAAGCAGTAGGTGCGCGCCTTTCGGCGGCTCGTTTTCCGCAAGCTGAAAAGCGCCCTGGGCATTGGTGATGCGGTCGCTGCCCGCAAGCGTTGCTTGCGCGTGGGTCGAGCGCGTCCGAACGAGCAGGTCCTCTGCGCGCCACGAGCCATGCCAGCGCGCGAGTTCGCGCGCGAGATCTTCTGCTTGGTTGAATCCGCGCTCTTTGCGTTTTCGCCGGTGGAGCGGCACCGGCGCCAATGTTGCGGTTCCTCCGAAGAGGGCAGCCGGGAACTCGGGCCCCCGCCGCACGGCCTGCATTCCGGCGCCTCGCGCGAGCAGGGTTCGCGCATGCGCGCGGGCTTGCTCCGCCGCAACCCTAAGTCCGGCCGCGGCAATGCGGCCGAGGGGGGTTCTAAGCTCCCTCGCGCCTTGGTACTTCCACGCATGGATGAGGGATTGTATGAGCGGGTGGCCGTAGGGGAGCATTGAGAGCGCTCCGTCGAGCGAGCGCTTGTTTTGGCACGCTTGGCACGTTGCTCCGCTCCCGGTCGGCCGTTCGCAGAACGGGCAGTGGCGCGAGAGGAGCAGGGGCAGTTTTTCGAGGCACGGTTCGCACACCCATTGTTGCTCCTCAAGCCCGCATCCGAGGCACTGGATTGGGAAGAGCACCTCGAGCGCGATTTTAAAAAACCGCGAGCATTCCATTGTCCACGCCTACGGTAAAGGTCCGCGCCTCTTCGCCGTGCTCCAAGAGAAACTGCGCCACTTTGCTTTCAACCACATCTTGGAAGATGCGGCGTATGCCGCGGACGCCGACATCCGGGCGGTATCCCTCGGCAATAATGTGCTGCACCGCTTCGGGCGTAAGCGCGAGGGTGCTGCCGCTCTCCGCGAGGCGTCTTTCAAGTTCGGCTCGGTAGAGCTCCACAATGCGCAGCAGGGCGTCGTGCGCGAGCGGTTTGAATACGACAATGGAATCAACGCGGTTTAAAAATTCGGGGCGGAAATTCCGCTTCAGCTCCTCGAGCGCTTCGCGCTCTGTTGCGGCAACCTCGCGTTCGGCCGCACTGCCCTCGCCGGCAAAGCCGAGGTGGGCGGCACGGTTGAACGGATCCCGGCCGATATTCGAGGTCATGATGATAATGGTATTTTTAAAGTTCACGGTGCGGCCCGTGGCGTCCGTGAGCACTCCGTCCTCAAGCACCGAGAGAAGGATGTTGAATATTTCCGGGTGCGCTTTTTCGATTTCGTCAAGCAGAATCACGGAGTGCGGCCTGCGGCGCACCAGGTCAGTAAACTTGTTGCTGTCGCGGTACCCGACGTAGCCCGCTGGCGCGCCGATGAGGCGCGAGACCGTAAACCCTTCGGCGAACTCGGACATGTCGATTCTGATGAACGCCTCGCGGTCGCGAAACAGGGTTTGGGCGATTACTTTGGCGGTCTCGGTTTTGCCCACGCCGGAGGGCCCCAGGAATATGAACGATGCGAGCGGCTTGCCGGGGTTGGCCACGTTGGTGCGTGAGCGCCGCAGGAGGTTGGCAATCGTGCCGAGCGCCTCGCGCTGGCCCACAATCCGTTCTTCGAGGCGCTCCTCAAAGGCAACGAGGAGCTCGCGCTCGCCGCTCGCAATGTCCCCGAGCGGAATTTTAGTGAGCGAGGAAACGACGTGTGCGATATCGTCCGGAGTCACGGTCACGCGGCGTTCGCTGTCGCGGTTCGCACGCTCGCGGAACGCGACGAGTGCTTCCGCAAGTTCGGTTTCCGTGCGCTTCAGCGCAATGGCTTCGCTGTACGCCTCGCTCGCGACAGCGTCGCGCTTCTGCCGTTCCACGCGCTGCCGCTCAAGTTCAAGTTTGCGGATATCCTGCCAAATGCTCTGCTGCGAGCGCTCCACCTTGATTTTTGCGGCCGCTTCGTCAATCAGGTCAATGGCCTTGTCCGGCTGGAGCTTTTCCGTAATGTAGCGGCTCGAGAGCCGCACCGCGGCCGCAATGGTTTCATCCGGAATTTTCACGTTGTGGAACGCTTCATAGTTCTGCCGGATTCCCGCGAGCACGCGTTTGGTTTCTTCTTCGTCCGGCTCCGCCACAAGAATGGGCTGGAAACGCCTATCCAAAGCGCTGTCCTGCTCCAGGTGTTTTTTGTACTCTTCCACGGTCGTGGCGCCGATAACCGAGAGCTTGCCGCGCGCGAGCGCGGGCTTGAGCATGTTGGCCGCATCCAGCGAACCGGATGCCGACCCCGCGCCGATCACGGTATGGATTTCATCAATAAAGAGAATCACGTTTCCGTCTTCTTCGGATGCCTCGATAAGATTTTTGAGGCGCGCCTCAAACTCTCCGCGGTACACGGTGCCTGCTACCACGGAGCCGAGGTCAACGGTGTAGATTCTTTTTCCGGCGAGAATGGGCGGCACGTCGCCCTCCGCGATTCTTTTGGCCAGGCCCTCAACAATGGCGGTTTTGCCTACGCCGGCATCACCCAAGAGAATGGGATTGTTTTTATACCGCCGGCAGAGAATGTGGATGAGCCGGGCAACTTCGGCGTCGCGGCCGATGAGGGGGTCAATGGTGCGGTACACCCGCTCGCTCGTGAGCTCGCGGCCGAAGTACTCGAGCGCGGTTTGCCGCTCCGATTCCTTTGCCGAGGCCGCGCCGCCTTGGGAGTGGAACACGGACGTGAGATCCGGGAACTTGGATGTGCTCTCGAGCACCACGCGCAAATTCTTTTTGAGTTCGGAAAAATCAACCGCACGCTCCTGCCACCACTCCTGCGCTTCCGGTTCGGGTGATTCGACCAAGCTCGCGAGCAGGTGTTCGGTGCCAATGTACTTGTGGCCGTGGCTGTGCGCGGTGCGCACCGCTTTTACGAGCGCGTCCGAAGCAACGCCGGAGAGCCGCAGTGCGCTTAATGTTTTTGGCAGAAAGTTTTCGTTCGCCTCCGCGCGCGGGCGTTCCACAGGGAGCGGAGCAGACGCTTTGTGGATGATTTCCGCGGCAATACTGCCGCGCTCTTCGGAAAGCGCAGTCAAGAGGTGGCGGATGCCGACGTTCGGTACAGGGGCGTCGAGCGCTCCCGGGGCAGTGCGTATGCCGTCGGTGTGCGCGCGCTTTTCGCCAATGCCAAGAGCGTGCGCCCTAATGATGACGCGCGCGAGGTGCGAAGTGAATTTTTTCGAAAACAGGTTGCCAGCCATAGGCGTTGTTTACCAAATACTCGCGCCGATGTCAACCAGATTCCTTATTCGCCGCCCAAGGGTTTTATACTGCCATCGGGCCGGACATCAACCTTGCCGCTGCTTTCCGGCGTTACCGCGGGCGTTTCCGGAGACGCGGAAATGAGGACAATAATCCGTTCGACAAGGAGGTCCCTGCCCACGCTCCGAGCATCAATGACAACCTCGTCTCCCGGGTAGAGCCGGGACCGATTGAACGCTTGGCCGTTGTAGCTCACCACAGAGGACTCAGTCAGGACAAATGTTCTCGTTGTCTGCGTTGCGCCTTCAATGAGCGTCAAAAGGTTGCCGGATACGCCCGAGAGAACGCCGCGGTACGCGACGAGCGCTGGCTCTGCGGGCTCGCCGGTTTCTCCTGTTTCCCCCTGCGCCGCTCGCCGCTCTCGAACCAAATCCAATAGTTCGGAGTTGGTGTCCGCTGGCGGGGATTTTCGGCTCGCCGCCGCAATGAACACAACAATAATCACCAGCGCGGCCGCGAGCGTTATTGCGCCGATAATGAGCAGGTCGCGCGCCGACATTTCTCCCCGGGTGTCTTTTGTACGCATACAAGTTGAACTTTATGATATACTTATATCAGTATAGCACAAAAACGCTCCATGCGCCACACGAAATCTTTATGTATTTCCGCAACTCTCGCACTTGTCGGGCTCCTGTTTTTGGTACCCGCGGTTTATGGCGCCGCGTGCCAGTTTCACAGAATAAGCGGCTGGATTTGGTCGTGGAACGTGGGTTGGATATCGCTTGACTGCAACAACACGGGCGCGAACTTCGATTACGGATTGGACATTGATTTTGAATCCGGCAATCCGACAGAGCCGGTCACGGGGTATGCGTGGTCATCCAACGCCGGGTGGATTGATTTTCAGCCCTCGGGTCCCTACCCGGCGTCTCCCGCCAACGCGGCCCAGTTCAACCGCAGTCCGGACGGCTCTCCCACCACCACCGCGGGCACGCTCACCGGATGGGCGAAGTTCACGTCGTATGGAGATGACGGGTGGATGAAGCTCGGGCCGCTCGACATTGGGGGGACTGACTACGGCGTCCAGATTAACACGTCGAGGGTCCTCTCCGGGTGGTCGTGGAACGGAGGAGACGATCTCGGATTCGGCGATCCGGAACCGGAGCAGGGGTTCGGGTGGGTGCACTGGGATGGCGAGGGGTACGGCGGCGAACTCATCACCTACTGGTTCGAAACGCTCTACGGCAACGTGTACAGCGGCGGCAACCTTGACGCTATTTTTGCGCCGCCATCCGGCAAATACACGGCAACCTATCTCCTGCAGGCAAACGGCACCATTGATCCGGTTACCATTACTTCGCCCGGGGGAACGAGCGAGCCCTATCGGAGCGAGAGTTACGGCGCGCTCACCTTACCGCAGTCGAGCAACAACTACTTTGGAACACTCGGCCTCCTCGATCGGGTTGGCATGCTGAACGGATACTACGGCACAGTGACCACGTACGCCGGGGACAATGTAACCTCGAATACGCTCGGCGCGAATAAACTATTGGACGGCGGCTTGTACCACTACACCGGAAACCTCACGGTTGACAGCGGCCTCACCTTTACACGGGGAAGCGGCAGTCAGAACGGGGGTGGAACCATTATTGTGAACGGCAACCTCACCATTAACGCGAATATTGATTACCAATCCGGCGCGGTTTCCTCCCGCATTGATAATTTGCCCTCGGCCGGATGGATTGTGAGCGGCAACATTACCATCAATCCCGCGGTCACGAACATAGTGGGCGTTTTTTACAGCGAGGGAGCTGGCGGCATTACGACCGGAACCACGGGTGATGTAACAACCGATGTCCCGCTTACGGTGAGCGGCATCTTTATTGCCAAGGGCATTAGTTTGCAGCGCACTCCCATTACCGCCGGCAACCCGCCCGGCGAACAGATTATCTTTGACGGCCGCGCATTGGCAAATCCGCCGCCCGGATTGGCTGATGTGGTAAAGGGTCTGCCGACTTTGCGAGAGGTAATACCATAGGGTTGACACGATTGCATTGATTGTTGTTTGATTTGTGCACATAACTTTTGGCAGTTTTGCGTAATTTGTTGTACAATAACCAATAACCAATTTCCAATAACCAAACAAATTCCAAGTTCCAAATGCGTATCAAAACAAAACAAATAGCGAGATTGCTCGCGCGAGATTTTTTGCTGTTGGCAGTGGCGGGGTTTCTTCTTTTTTCAGGGCTTCACGCGTGGGCCGCATGGACCGAGCCCACACAAGATCCTCCCAACGGCAATGTACCAGTGCCGGTGTATTCGCAGGGTACGGGCCAGGCCATTGATGGAACCTTGAATGTGGGAACACCCGGAAGCTATGCCACGGGTTTGCAAGGCAATGGCACAACCACTGGTGTCCAAGGGTATAGTTACAATGGAAACGGGCTTTTTGGAACACTCGGGGGCGATGGTGGCAGCGGCGGCCGAGGCGTGTATGGCAGCGCCATTGATGCGTCTGATTACGCATTTTACTCAAACGGCGGCTTGGGACTCGGGTTTACCTCGGGCGACATATGGTTTCTCCTGCAGGGGACTGGCATTTCCTGGCCGCGCGAATCGGATAACGGGAATTTGTATGGCATTAACGTCACCACAGCTGGCGAACTGCGGCTGTTTATGCACGGCGCGGGCCTCACGGTCCGCGACCAAAATCAAAACACGCGCATTACCGTGAGCGAGGCCGGCAATGTGGGCATTGGAGCCGGGGCTTCGGACTTTTTTGCGTACGGCACATCGGATTTGGATGTGTATGGCGGCGTGCGCGCCTACGCTTTTATTGATGACAATCCGGCGTACTATGCGGATTTAAACACCGGCGGTAATTTGGGCGGCAACTGGACTTTTGGCGGGACTATTACCTCGCAGGGCCAGCCCGTGTGTTTGCAGAACGGCAATGGGTGCCCAACCATTGGCACCCCAACGCTTCAGCAGGTGACTGATGCCGGAAACACCACCACGCGCGCAATAACTGTTGCAACTATTAACACTGGATTGGGAGATTTTGAAATTGGCCAAAATTTGCGCACTACTGACAGCCCAACATTCCAGTCGTTGACATTGCAGGGAACGAACCTCAACTTTACCCAAACCACGAATCCGCAGGTTTACTTGGATTCAACCGAAGGCGTCCGTATTCATCTCGATAGCGATTCAAATGATGCCTCGACATTTGAGGTTGTCCGCGACAACAATACGCTCGCGTTTTCGGTGGATGAATCCGGCAACACGGACATAGTTGGAGCATCACTGTATTTGGGATCAGGCATACGACTTACGCAGAGCGGCACGTGGCTCTACGTAACTGACGATGCTTTCAACTGGTCTGGCAGATCTCTGGGCGCGGCCAACGTATGGGCGGATTCCCAGCTTTACACGAACGCCATTTATTCAAAAACAGGCGGCGCGGATAGTATTTGGATGGGGGATTCAAACGATACCCTGCAGCTGCAGGGTAATCTGAATGTGCAGGGCAATGTGTATGACAGCGGCGGAACATTGACGCTGAATGACGACACGCAGGTGAATGGCACCCTGACCGTAACCGGAAACGCCACGGTTGCGGGGCAAAGCGTATGCCGCCAAGACGGCACCAATTGCCCTTCCGCGAGTTCAGTTGTTGGATGGACCGACGGGGGCACCAATGTGTATTTAACCACGAGCACCGACAGGGTGGGAATCGGCTCCAGCAGTCCTACGGAAAAATTGCACGTGAACACCCTCGCCGCCGGGCCGGGTTTTGATGGCATTATGGTGGAGGGGAACCAGCAGCCCGGGATTGCCATTGTGGACAATGGGAACATAGACACCGGTACCGGTTTTGGTATTTTTAGAGATCAGTCAAACGGCAACAGTAATTTGCGCATTGCAAGGTATAGCGGAGGTTTCCAGGGATCCACTATTGATATTACGCCGAGCGGCAACGTGGGCATCGGACAGAACTTGACCAGCCCGAGCGCGAAGCTTCAAGTAAACGCGAGCGGCGCCTCGGAAGCGCTGCGGGTTGTTTCGGGCGACTGGAGTCCGTTCATTATACGTAATTCGGCAAATTCAGCGGATTTTTTTCGGATAAAAGAGAGCGGCAGAGCCGGGATTGGCAATGCGAATCCCATTGCGGATTTGGATGTGCGGGATGTTGATAACGATCAAGGGGGGCTTGCCACCATGAATATTGGGGTGCAGAGCGCGGGCGGCACCTTGTATTTCGGCAATGACACCGGCACCAACCGCAGGCGCATTACCAACTCATCCAGCGAGTTCGGCTTTTATACGTCGCAGACACAGGGAATACGGTTTTATACGAGCCAGGATACGAATGTTGATCCTGTTTGGCGCGCTACCATTAAAAATAACGGGCTTTGTTTGGGCGCTACCGAGGGCACAAGTCAATGCAAAAATTCTTGGGCAGTGCAGGGCGGGGCCAAAGTGTACGTTCCACTTGGTCCGGTTGGGGGCGGCGAAGATGCAGAGTGCGATGTCGCAAACGGTTACGTGATGACCGGCCTTCAAAATACCCAACCACCCAAGCTCATTTGCCGGCGGATGTGGTAATATAATAACTACATTAAATACTAAGTAATAACACCTATGCCAAAGAAAACACAAGGAAGCAAAGTCATTTGGGCCATTCTGGCGGTGGTGGTGCTCGCCGCGGCTGTCACCCTGCTCTGGGGCACTACGAGCAAGGGTGCCCGCAACGGCCCTGATATCCCGAAGCTCGTAACGGGCGAGGAGGTTCCGTACGAGGTGCTGGAAGTTTTGGATGAGGGATACCGGGCGCGCAACGCCGCAACCGGGGAGGAAACAACCCTCTTCATTACGCCGGACGCGCCCGCAGTATTTGGGAGCGGCATTGATTCATTTGAGGATATTGCGGTGGGCCACATGGTCGGCGTGGTTGCTTATCGCGTGGCGGCCAACGGCATTGTGGCCGAAGGGGTTGCGGTTTCTTCGGCCGGTGCCGGACCTGCAGTTCCGCCGCCGCCTTCTTCCACGCCGCAATAACAAGGAGCGCACTATGCATATCACACATGTATTCGAAGCCCCTCCGGCGCGCGCGGCGCGGATGATTACGGCTCTCGTCATTGTGTTCGGCGGGTTGTTTGCAATTGCCGACTCCGCGGACGCGCTCCAGTGGTCCGGCGCGTTCTACAACAAATCCGGCAATCAGGCCTGCTCGGATGCGGGGTACGGTTCCTGCGTCTTGCCCCTATACTACTGGTGGAACAACCGGTGGAACACCAGTTCAAAGAATTGCGGTCAGAATGTAGGCAGTACCTACTGGTACGGCACCTACTGCAATGATCCCGCCCCGCCTCCGCCTCCGCCCTCGCCGGCGTTTGATTACTCCATCTCCAATTCGGGCAATATCACGGTCAATCGCGGCAGTTCCGGCTCCAACACCGTTACTGCCACGCTGACAAGCGGCAGTACCCAGTCCGTGTCGTTCTCGGCCAGCGGTTTGCCAAACCAATCCAGCGCTTCGTTTTCCCCGACCTCTTGCAACCCAACGTGCTCCACGACACTGACCATTTCCACCTCGGCCAATACGCAAACCGGCACGCATCGGATTACGATCAGCTCCGGCTCCAAATCAACTTCGTTCGATTTGATAGTGAACGAACCACCTCCGCCCGTTCCGGGCTCTCCCACGGTTTCTGCTTCAACCGGCACCGCGTTCAAGGGCGATACGGTGACGTTTAGTTGGAATGCGCCGGCGTACGCAACGAGTTACTACATTGGCTATTACCGAGACAACCAGTGGGATTCGGGCTGGACGTATGTCGGCGGCGGCACGTCCGCCAACTTTAACACATCGTCTCTCAATTCGTGGCTCGGCGCGCAGGTGATTGCCTGTAACTCAAGTGGATGCTCGGGCGCGAGCAACACGGTGTGGGTGGCCATCCAAACCGGGCCGGACAGCTCTCCCACGGTAACCGCGACTCCAACCTCGGTGTACCGCGGACAGAATGTTTCGTTCAGCTGGACCACGCCCGGACACACCTCGTACTTTTATTGGTTCCGCCGGAACGACGGGGGAGCGTGGAGCGGGGCCAACTACACCACCGGAACGAGCATTCTCCAGAGCACGAGCGGGGTTTCTTCGAGCGTAGAAATAAGGGTGCGCGCGTGCAGTGTGCACGGCGTGTGCTCAACCGACGCCTCGGCAACCGCAACCGTCACGGGCCCGCCCGCATCTCCAACCTTATCGAGCAACACCACGAGCACCTACCGCACCAATTCGGTTGCGTTCTCCTGGGGCACGGTCGCCAATGCAACGAGCTACAAAATACAGTACGGCCCGAACGGCACATGGAGCGGCACATGGCTTGACCAGGGAACCAATACAAGCGTGTCGTACACGGATACCGCGAACCTCACTTCCCTCGTTGCAAAACTGCAAGCGTGCAACCCGGCCGGATGCTCTGCGGACAGCAACACCATTACCGTTACCTTTACCGCGCCGCCACCCTCTGCACTCAACGTGACGTCGGTTTCCCTAACCGAGTCCGATTCCGTCACGTGGAACACGAGCAACGTGGATCCGGTATATCGAAAATTCACGAACACCACCAACGCGGATATTGCTCTTGTCATCCGGCAGACCACGAATTCGGCGGGTATGTCTGTTTCTATTGTTGATCCGGACGGCGTAAGTAAGACAGCCGCAAGCGAGTTGCAGCGCGATGGCACGAGCGTCTTTTTCCTTGTTCCCGCAGGGCAGACACGCTACATCCGCATGCAGGGAACATCCAACGGCACCTACAATTTTACGGTTAACCGGTGGGTGAACTACCCGCGGTACGAGGGCCAGTAACACCATGAGCATGCTTTCCGGACTATTCAAGCAACAGGCGTCTTCGTTTCTCGGAGTGGACATGGGCTCGGGCTCCATTAAGTTGGTGGAGCTTGTAAACGTGTCCGGCAGGCCGCGGCTTGCCACCTACGGCATGGTTGAGATTGAAACGAACGTTTCGCGCGACGACGCAAAGGAGAGCGAACGCCTCTCCACCGCGGCGCTCACCGCGCTCCTCGAAAAGAGCGGGGCTCGTTCGAGAACCGCGATTGGAGCGTTGCCGAATTTTTCGGTGTTCTCCTCCGTGCTCTCCCTGCCGGCGCGTTCCGAGGCCGAGATGGCCGCCGCCGTGCAGTGGGAGGCCAAGAAGTTCGTTCCCATGCCGCTTGAGAACGTGGTGCTCGATTGGAAAGTGCTCGAAACAAAAACAGACAAGCCCTCCGCAGTTCCGGACAAGGCCGCAGTCGGCCAAAAGGCCGAAAAGATGAGCGCCGAGCCAGAGAAGACCCCTCCCCTCGCGAGGGGAGGGGCGGTTCGGATTCTTTTGACTGCGGCTCCCAAGCATCTGGTGGAGCGTTACGTCAGCATCTTCAAAGCCGCGGGCCTCAATTTGCTCTCGCTCGAAACCGAATCATTTGCCTTGGGGAGGAGCTTAGTGGGCAACGATCCCGCTCCGGTGCTCGTGGTTGACGCGGGTTCGCTCACCACGGACCTCACCGTGGTAGAGCGGGGGATACCCGTGTTCTCGCGTTCAATCAGCGTGGGAGGCAAAACTATCACTGCCGCGGTCGCGAACAGCATGGGCATCGATGAGGCGCGCGCCGAGCAGTTCAAGCGTGATGTCGGCCTGGGGGAGGGCACAGACGCGGGCGTCGCGGGCATCGTGAGCGCGAGCTTCGCCGCCGTGGTAAACGAAATGCGCTATCTCTTGGACGTGCAAAAAGAGAGCGGCTCAAGTCCCGTGGAAAAAGTGCTCCTGACCGGCGGCAGCGCATTTTTGCCTTCGCTTGATTCTTTTCTTTCGCAGTCGCTCGGAATCAAGACATTCATCGCAAATCCATGGGCCCGGGTTTCGCATCCCAAAGAGCTCGCGGGCGTACTCGACGCGCTCGGGCCCCGCATGGCTGTGGCCGTGGGTCTTGCGATGAGAGAATTAGGATAACGCATGGCAGAAACTGGAAACAATAAAAGAATCAACCTTCTTCCGGGAGACCTCGAGCGCAGGCGCGATATTATTAAGCGCGCAGTTGCTGAATCCTCGCCGGAGTACACCGAGCCCGCGGTGAATGGAGCTGGCAAGTCCAATGGAGATTTACTGCGGAGCAAGGGCGCGCCGAAGAAAGGTTTTTTAAGCCGCTTGTTCCATCGCCTAAAACCCGCCTCCCCACCACCGCAACCCACGCCAAAATCGAAAGATTTGCCGGCCGGAGCTCCTGCGCCGTCAGCGCTTTTTAAGGACGCACCGTCGGCCAAGAGCAAACCAGTTCAAGCTTTGGCAAAGCCAACTCCGGAGCGGCCCAAAGAGAAAAAGTTTGGATTTTTGAGGCGGCTTTTTTCCAAAAAAGTTGCCCCAAAGAAAATTGAGCCCGATTTTCTCAAGCCCTCCATCATTCGCCCGGAGCGCACTGTGGAGAGCAGGCCGCCCGCGCCTAAACCCGCACCCAAGCCGCCTGTGAAGAAAGCGCCTCCACCCCCCCCGCCGCCAGCACAACCAGTGCCTCCGCCACCCGCACCGGTCCCATCCGCCCCTCCGCCTTCTCCCATCAAACCGCTTTCTCCGCCGCTGGCGGCCGAACCGCCCGCGGTACCTGCGAAATCCAAGCCCGCAGAACCTCCCGCCAGAGAGCCGTCCTCCTCCGCTAAAGCTTCGGAGGACAAGCCGCTTGACGTGAACCTTCTTTCCGAGGAATACCGCGCCGCGTTCGTGCCCGCGCGCGGGAAAGCGGTGCTTGCCTGGTCATTGGGCCTTGCGGCGCTTGTCGTTCTCTTGGGCTACGGATTGGCCTATCTGTATCAAGTCCGTTCCGAGCGCGCCATTGAGGGCGCCGTAACTTCGGCCTCGGAGATTGAGCAGGCGGTTGCCACGTTCGAGGATCTGGCAGACGAAGATCAGGAGCTTGCCAAGAAAACCGCCGCGCTCGCCGCGCTCTTCAGTGACCACCTGTCGTTTACCGCGTTTTTGGAGTCGCTCGAGCGCGCTACGATTCCAGAGGTCACCTACACCTCGATTGCGGTTTCACGCCAAGGCATGGTTTCAATCAGCGGCCAGACCCCGAGCTACACCGCGCTCGCCAGGCAACTGACAGTATACGAGGAGGATACGCCCTGGATACAGGATGTGAACATGAGCGCGGCTTCGCTCATTCGGGATGAGTTGGGGAAAGAAGCCGGCGTTGGGTTTGATGTGACGCTCACCGTGGATCCCGCCATTTTTGAACCGGCAACGTAACTATGGTTGAAAAAGCAAAAAAACAGGATTTCATGGCCGCGTGGTTCGCGGAGTACTACTGGCAGGTTTCTCTTGCCGCGGGGCTGGCGCTTTTGGCGGCTGGATACTTTGTGCTTGTCGGACCTAAGATTTCGGCCGCGCGCACCGTGGCGAATGTTGACCTTGCCGCTGAACGCGAGCGCGAAGGCGCTCTTGCCGATGCGCTCCGCACCCTGCTTGCGCTTGAAGAAGCGCGCAACCGCATTCCTGAATCAGCTATCACGCGAGTCGGAGAAATACTCCCGAGCGATCCTGCACTGCCGGATCTCTTGGCGAGCTTGGAAGCAATCGCGGTGGCGAGCTCCGTGAGTATTGAAGGAGTTGAATTTGCATTCCTTGAAACGGAGTCCACCCGCGCCGGAAGGGGCGGGGGGAGCGCCTCGGCGGCTAGCGCGCTTCCCGGGGGCGTACGCGCCATCGAGGCCAATCTCCGGATTATCGCAAGCCCCTACAGCAACGTAAAGCAGTTTCTCAAAAACACGGAAAAGAGCTTGCGGCTCATGGACGTGACCGGCCTCCTGTATACTCCTTCCGCAAAGAACTATACCGTTATCCTCCAGAGTTACTATCAGCCGTAATCCTTATGGCACTCGTCCAGCGTAAAATTTCAAACAAAAAGCAGGCAACGCTCGTGGCCGCGCTTTTGGGCGTGCTTCTCATAACCGGGTTGGTTGCGTATTTTGGACTTTTTAAGGAACCGACCGGAGAAGTTCCAGAGATTCCATCCGCGGCCGTTGGCGGGAGCGGGGGCGCCGCCGGAGCAAAAGGGGGCGGCTTGGAATCTCTTTCCGAACTTTCAACCTCTCCGGTGTTCCGCAGTTTGCAAAAATTCGGGAATTGGCCGCTTGCCACAGAACCACGCGGCCGCAAAGAGCCGTTTACTGTTTCAGCTCCGTAATCATGCCCACCTCGTTTCTACAATTTTTAGCCGCCTCCAAGCTCCTCACGTCCGAGGAGGCACAAGCGCTCGAATTGAAGCTTGAGTCCGGAACCGAGTCGGTTGATGAACTGCTCATCAGCGAGAAAAAGCTCTCGGATGCGGATTTAGTGCGGCACAAGGGGGATTTTTATCATCTGCCGCCCATTGATCTTACCGAGAGCGCTATTAAGCGCGAGGTGCTGAATTTGTTCCCCAAGGAGATGATTGTGAACTACCAGATTGTTCCTTTTGCCTCCGAGGGGGAGCGCCTCTCCGTTGCCATGGTGAACCCCGAGAACCTCAAAGCGCGCGAGGCCGTTGATTTTTTGGCGCGGCAGAAGGGTTCCAACACCCAGTTCTACGTAACGACGAGTCAGGGCTGGAAGCATGCGCTGAAGCAGTACGAAAACCTTACCGTTGAGGTTACGGAGGCGCTCGAGTACGCCGGAAAAGAAAAGGAGGAAAAAGAGAAAGGAGAAAAGACAACGAGCGAGGGCTCACTTGAGGAGGTGGTCAAGAGCGCGCCGGTTTCCAAAATGGTGAACGTAATACTGCGGCACGCGGTGGAGGGCTCCGCATCGGACATCCACATCGAACCACACGAGAACGAGAGCAGGGTGCGGTACCGCATCGACGGCGTTCTGCACACCACGCTCCGCTTGCCTAAATACATTCACCCGTCCGTGGTTTCGCGCATTAAGGTGCTTGCCAATTTGAAGCTCGACGAAACCCGCAAGCCGCAGGACGGGCGCATCCACATGAAGGTGGCGGACCGCGAGGTGGACTTCCGCATCTCAACCATGCCGCTCACTGACACCGAAAAAGTGGTTATGCGTATTCTGGATGTGACAAAAGGCGCCCCCACGCTTGAGGATTTGGGGTTCATCGGCCGCAACATTGCGGCAATTAAAGGCCACATCCGCAAGCCCAACGGCCTCTTTTTGGTGACCGGGCCCACCGGAAGCGGAAAATCAACCACGCTCTTTGCCGCGCTTTCCATGCTCAATGACGAGGGGGTCAATATCGTAACGCTCGAGGACCCGGTGGAATACTACCTCCCGGGCGCGAACCAATCCCAGGTGCACCCGGAGGTAAACTATACGTTCGCTTCGGGCTTGCGCTCCATTCTGCGGCAGGACCCGGACATCATCATGGTGGGTGAAATCCGCGACAACGAAACCGTGGAACTTGCCATCCAGGCCGCGCTCACCGGACACATTGTGCTCTCGACTTTGCATACCAACGATGCGCTCGGCGCGGTGCCGCGTCTTTTGGACATGAAAGCAGAGTCGTTTCTCTTGGCCACCACCATCAATGTTCTGGTTGCCCAGCGCTTGGTGCGCCGGATTTGCGATGATTGCAAGGAAAAAACCGAGCTCACGGCGGATTTGATAAAACGCGTTGAAAAAATCATTTCAGAAATTCCGGGAGATGCCTGGTACGAGGGCATCGACCCGAAAGCGCGCATGTTCTACAAAGGGAAAGGGTGCCCGAAGTGCTCCGACTCGGGATACCGCGGCCGGCTCGCCATTTCGGAGGTTGTTGAAAACACGAGGAACATGCAGAAGATTATTGCGGCAGGGTTCAATGCGGATGCCGCGCGAGAAGAGCTTTTGGCTCAGAAGTTTGTTTCCATGATGCAGGACGGCATTATGAAAGCGCTCTTGGGGCTGACGACGATTGACGAGGTGGTGGTGGCGACTAAAGAGTAGCGGAGTATAAACGGATGGTGCTATGCCAGATGAAAAAAAATCAGTGGTATTGCTTGCGGAAGACGACCAGTTCCTCCAGCGCATGTACGCCACCAAGCTTTCGCAGGCCGGGTTAGAGGTGGTCGCGGTATCAGACGGCGCCAAAGCCATCGAAGCGGCGAGCAGCCGCCCAATTGACCTTGCGGTGCTCGACATTCTCATGCCCAAAAAGGATGGATTCGAAGTGCTTCGCGAGTTGCGCGCGAATGGCGCAACTCGCGCCGTGCCGGTCATCATGCTCACAAACCTCGGCGAGGCGGGCGACATCAACGAGGCAAAGCGCTTGGGCGCCAATGAGTACATTATCAAGGCGCATCTCCTGCCCTCGGAGGTGGTGGATGTGATTAAAAAATACCTGTAAGTTTCCATGCCCACACAACAGCCATCATCCAGTTCTGCGGACATCCTCCACTTTGAGAAGTGGCTCGAGATGGTCGGGGAGCGAAAAGCGACAGATGTGCACCTGACCGTCGGCAACGTGCCCATGCTCCGTGTGGACGGGGCCATTGTGCCGCTTTTGGATGAGGACGTGGTCACCGGTGAAACACTCGAGCGCATTATTGGTTATCTGCTTTCGGAGGACGAGCTCTCGCGCCTTTCGCGCGAGCGAGAGCTCCTCGTGGGGCGCACGCTCAAGAAAGTCATGCGGTTCCGGCTCCATGCGTTCTACAGCAGAGGGTATCCAGCCCTCTCGCTCCGGCACCTTCCCGCAGAAGAAGCCACCATCGAATCGTTGGGTCTGCCGGACATCATATCGGAATTGGTCGGCGCAGAGCAGGGGCTCGCGATTATCGCCGGGCCTTTTGATTCGGGCAAAACAACCACCATGAGGAGCATCCTCTCCGCGCTTAACCACACCCAGTCGCGCTACATTGTCACCATCGAAGAACCGGTGGAGTACGTACTGCCGAGCGACAAATCCGTAGTGGTACAGCGCGAGGTCGGGCGGGATGTTCCCACGTTTGAGGCCGGACTTGCTACGCTCCACGAAGAGGACGCGGATGTGGTGGCGGTCGGCGCGCTTGCCAACGCCGAGGCCGCGGAGCACACTCTTCGGCTTGCGAACGCGGGCAAACTCGTGATTGCCGCATCCGAGGGGCGGCATGCGCTTTCCGTGCTCCTGGGAATACGGGATTTTTTTTCGCCCGCCGAGCAGGCGCGCATTTTTTCGCTTTTGGCCGATTGTCTGCTCGGCGTGGTTGTACAGCTTCTGTTGCCAAAAACCGGGGGCGGCCGCGTGTTGGTTACTGAAGTGCTCCGGGCCACCAATCCGGTTAAATCCCTCATCCGGGAGGGCAAGCTCGCCCAGATTCCGGCTGTCATGCAAACGAGCGGAGCCCTCGGCATGGCGACCATGGATCGGTCGCTTGCCGAGGCGGTGAAGCTCGGAACCATCTCCATAGAAACCGGCCGGAAGTACGCCATTGACGCGAATCAGTTCGCCATCTTGGTCTCTCGCTAGAGCATATGACGCTTTTCGATTACAAGGCAACGAACCAAGCAGGCGAGGCCATGGCGGGCGCCGTTGACGCCGAAGATGCAAACGCCGCGCTCGCCACGCTCAAAGACCGCGGTTTGGCCGTGCTTTCCATTGTCGAGCGGGAGGAGAAAAAAGGTTTTGCGCTTGAAATCAAATTTTTAAACCGGGTCAAAGTCAAGGACTTGGTTGTGTTTTCGCGCCAGCTTGCGGTGATGGTGTCCGCAACGCTTCCCGTGGTGCAGGCCCTGCGTATTCTTACCAAACAACTCGATTCGCTCCGGCTCAAGATTGTGGTGTCGGAGATTGCGGACGCGGTGGACGGCGGCGCGCGCCTTTCCGAGGCGTTCGCAAAGTACCCGGACATCTTTTCGAATTTTTACATTTCCATGGTGCGGAGCGGGGAGACGGCCGGCAAATTGGACGAGGTTTTAAACTACCTCGCGGACCAGCAGGAGAAGGACTATGATCTCATGAGCAAAACGCGGGGCGCCATGATCTACCCGGCGTTCATCCTCTCCGGCCTCATTGTGGTCGGCATTGTGATGATGGTGTTCGTGATTCCAAAACTCACCGCCATCTTGGAGGAAACCGGAACAGAATTGCCCATTACCACCAGGATTTTGATTTGGTTTTCGCACGCGGCGTCCTCGTACTGGTGGGTGTTTATTCTCGTCATCGGCCTCGTTGTCGGGGGGGCAATCTACTATCGCAAAACCGCGGCAGGCAGAAAGCAAACCGACTACCTCCTCCTGCGCGCGCCGGTGTTCGGGCCGCTCATTTTTCAAAAAATTTACCTGGTGCGGTTTACGCGCTCGCTTTCCACCTTGCTCGCGGGCGGCGTCTCCATTACCGAAGCGCTGGAAATTACGGCCGAGGTGGTTGGCAACGAAGTGTACCGCGAGGCGATTGCGGCGACCGTCAAGGAGGTGCAGGACGGAAATTCGATTGCCACGATTTTTCTTGAGTCGCCGGTGGTTCCGCATATGCTCTCTCAAATGCTCGCCGTGGGGGAGAAAACCGGCAGAATCGATGCGGTGCTCGTCAAGCTCTCGGATTTTTACACGCGGGAGGTTGATAATGCGGTCGCAAATTTGGTGACGCTCATTGAACCCCTCATTCTTATGGTCATGGGCGTGGCAGTGGGCGTGATGGTGGCCGCCATTCTTTTGCCCATGTACAATTTGGCCACGGGATTGTAATCCAGCGGATCAACACTAGCACGTTCCCTCTCCCTTTGGGAGAGGGTTAGGGTGAGGGGTTAGGCGAATGTGGAGCATCCCCTCACCCCGGCCCTCTCCCCGCGGGGAGAGGGGACTAAGTTTCGCTGGGCATGTGGATAAGGTTTATACAAAACGTAAAAATTGTGGTATAATTTGGAGTGTTATAAAAACTAAATGCGCTTGTCGTATGCACAAATCCCCTAAGGCCTCGGTTTGTTTTTCGAAATTACGGGGCTTTACGTTGATTGAGCTTTTGGTGGTTATCAGTATTATCGGCATTCTCTCCACGCTGGCAGTGGTATCGTTGAACGATGCCCGCACCAAGGCCAGGGATGCCAAGCGCATTTCTGATGTCAAACAGATTCAAACCGCGCTGGAACTGTATCTTGCTGACAGGAACGGCTACGCGGTAGGGAACGCCTTGGTACTCGGCGGGGCTGGGGCGGGTTCTCTCTCGCAGAACAGCGGTTTCAGCGACACGTCGGGCGGTACGGTGTACATGGGCAACGTGCCCGCAAATCCGACCCCGGGAGGCGCGAATTACACCTACACATCGTACACCAACTCTTCAAAAACGTCGGTCTGTTCGGCAAGCCCGTGCGCGTGGTACGAGATTACCTTCGAACTTGAGGGCCAGACCGGCGGCCTAATATCGGGCGCGCACGCGGTCGACCCCGCCGGCTTTAACTAAGTAATTGTATGAGGATGCGTTTACAACGGGGATTTACGCTCATCGAGCTTTTGGTGGTGATTGCCATCATCGGGCTCCTCTCCACGCTCGCGGTGGTTGCGCTCAACAACGCCCGCGAAAAATCGCGCGACGCCAAGCGCGTTTCGGACATCAAGCAGATCCAGACCGCGCTTGAGCTCTACTTTGCGGACAACAGCGGCTATCCGCCTGCGGCTACCGCCATCAACTTGGGCACCGCTTCGGAGGACGTGCTCTGCAAGACCGCGAACGGGTTTGAAACGGATACCGCCACATGCGGAGCGAACACGCTCTATATGGGCAAGGTTCCGGCCAACCCGACGCCCTACCTTGCGGGCAGCCAGTACTACGCGTATACCTGTACCGGAACGCCCTGCTCGAGCTATACGATTAACTTCGGGCTCGAGAGCGGGGCCGGAGAGCTTTCCGCCGGCGCCCACGTTGCTTCACCATCCGGCATTCAATAGTTTTTAAAAAAATAATTAACGTGTTCATATGCACATAGCAACCTACAGAAAAGGTTTCACGCTCATTGAGCTGTTGGTGGTGATAGCCATCATCGGCATTCTCTCCACGCTCGCGGTGGTTTCGCTCAACAACGCGCGCGAAAAATCGCGCGACGCTAAGCGCGTTTCGGATGTCAAGCAGGTTCAAACCGCGCTCGAACTGTACTTCGCGGACCAGAACGGGTATCCAGCCGGCACTGCGCTGGTGCTGGGCGGCGCTTCGGCGCAGGCACTCTCGGCGGGTGGATTCTCGGCTACTGGCTCGGAAACGGGCACCGTCTACATGGGGCAGGTTCCTTCGAACCCCACTCCGGGCGGGGCTAACTACGCGTACACCCAAACACAGTCCGGCGTGAGCTACACTATCGGCTTTACGCTCGAGGGCCCAACAGGCGGCCTCACTGAAGGTGCGCACACGGCAACTCCATCGGGCATCCAGTAGGGTATGATATGCGCACGGCGGATTGGCGGCTTTACGCTCATCGAGCTGTTGGTGGTGATTGCCATCATCGGCATTCTTTCCACCCTCGCGGTGTACTCGTTCAACCTCGCGCGCCAGCGCGGCAGGGATGCAAAGCGCGTTGCTGACGTTGATCAGATGCGAAAAGCGGTTGAACTGTACTTTGTGGACAATGAGAGCTATCCGGCAGTGGCAAGCGCAACCGTGCTGGGCGGCACAGCGGCCGAAGCGCTCTCCGGCGCCGGCTTCACGGCCGCGGGCTCTACCTCCGGCACGCTCTACATGGGCCAGGTGCCTTCGAATCTTACCCCAGGCGGTGCTGATTATGTCTATGTTTCCCGAGACGCCGACGGAACCGCGTGCACCTCCGAGCCCTGCATCAGCTATACCATTACGTTTTCACTCGAGGCGATTACCGGCAGTTTGACAGAAGGGAATCATACGGCTTCGCCGTCGGGATTGCAGTAGGATTATTCTCACCGAGCCGCTCTCGCGAGCGGCTCGGTTTGTTTTTGCGTGCCAGAGCGAGGAGATTTTGATATACTACAGGGTATGGAAATCCCGTTGCTTGCCATTCTTTTTATCCTCGGTGCTTCGGTCGGGAGCTTTCTTAATGTGGTCGCGCTCCGGCTTCCGGAAGGCCGTTCTTCGCTCACGGGGCGCTCCCATTGTCCGCACTGCAAGCGCGGCCTTCGATGGCATGAACTTGTTCCCCTGGCGAGCTTTGCGTTGCTTTTGGGCCGGTGTCGAAGGTGCAAGGTACGGCTCTCGTTGCAGTATCCGGCCGTTGAGGCGGCAACCGGCGCCCTGTTTGCGCTCGGCGGGGCGGTTATTCCCTCTCCGCTTGCCGGCGGGGCCGGCGCGCTTCTCCTGTATCTTATCGCGGCGAGTTTCTTTGTGCTCCTTTTTCTTTGTGATATCCGGACGTATACCATTCCAGATCGCATCAGCATTCCAGCCATTGGCATTATTTTTCTGGCCAATTCGTTTGTTGCGGGTTCGCCCGTTTCGTTCTTTATGGCTGGGGCATTCGGGGCTCTGTGGTTTCTGCTCCAATTTTTTGTTTCGCGCGGCCGGTGGGTGGGCGGGGGCGACATCCGGCTCGGCGCGCTCGTCGGCGTTCTCCTGGGGCACCCGATGGTCTGGCTCGGACTCATGCTCGCGTACGTGGGCGGGAGCGTAATCGCGGTGGCGGCAATTGCCGCGGGCAAGAAGCGCTTCGGCGACCGGCTTCCGTTTGCGACCATGCTCCTGCCGGCCGCGCTCGTCGCGTTCCTCTGGGGGGAGGGGATATGGTCGTGGTATCTAAACGTGCTTGGCTTTTAAGGAGTGCGTATGCATAACTGCAAAGGCATTACACTTATTGACCTTATCCTGTGGATGGCGATTTTCGGCATGCTTACCGGAACCATGGTGGCTAATTTCCGGCATGGCTCGCGGAACGAATCCGTGCGGCTCGCGGCGTCGCTTGCGGCGTCAACGCTCCGCCGCGCCCAAACCATGACGCTCACCGGGGCCGTGCTTGCAGACGGCGATTTTCCGAACGGCGGCTACGGCGTGCGGTTTGATGCAGGAGATACGGATGCTCTCACCCTGTTTGCCGACATTGATGGAGATTTTGCTTTTGATGCCGGTGAAGAATTGCTCGGCCAGCCATTGCCCGGGAATGCCGAGTTCAGTTTAGGAGGAACGCTTTTTGTGCTCTTCACCCCGCCCGAGGGCGACGTGCTGTTCAACGGCGCCGCGGCTCCGGATACGTACACCATTCCGTTTGTGGTGCCGAATAGCGAGGTTGTGAAGAATGTGGTTGTGTACCGCATTTCAGGACAGGTCAGGGAGGAATAATATGAAAATGCCAAACCAATCCGGCCAAGGACTTCTTGAAACTATCATTGCCCTTGGTATTATTGTGAGCGGCATCGTGGGTATGCTCACCTTGACGCTCTCCAACCAGTCCGGAAGCATTGAATCCTCGGAGCGGCTCATAGCCACGCACTTGGCGCGCGAGGGCGTGGAAGTGGTGCGGAATATGCGCGACAGCAGCTGGATCGTGCGCGGGGTGTGGGACCAGGGCCTCGAAAACGGCACTGACTATTCGACCGTGCCCCTCTTCGATACCGGAGCGAACACGTGGAGTTTGCAATTTGCCCCGAATGACCTCGCCCACAGTTATACGCGGCTCTGGAGACAGGGCGGGGTGTACTTTCAGGACGACCAAGACACCGTGGTTGGCGCAACACTTACTGACTTCCGCCGCCTTCTGCGGCTTGATGAGATTTGTGAAGATAAAACCGTGGCGACGGATGGAGCGGCATGCCCGGCTTTGAATCCCAAAATAGGCATTCGCCTGCAATCCATTGTGCAGTGGGAATCAAAAGGCAGTACGAGTCAGCTTATTGCGGAGGAACAGCTATTCAATTGGCGCTAATACGATGAAAAAATTACGCCAAAACCAATCCGGATTCACTCTCGCCGAGATAGTCGTCACCATGGCCATTTTTACGACTGCGGTGACCACGCTTGCCAACATTTTTTTGTATGCCAACCGGAGCCAGCGAAAGACGCAGGCAGTGCAGGAATCCCAGACCGATGCCCGATTCGCCATGGAAGTGCTGGCCCAGGCGGTGCGGCGCGGCACCATTGATTACGTTTACTACGGCGGCGCCATTGCGGCAAACCCACAGGCCGTGCTCGCGATTTTGGACGCGAGCGGCAATTCACTGCGATTCAGGAGAACCGATGCAGGCGGCCGCGGGATTCTTGAAATGTCGCAGGATGGGGGCACCTCGTGGTCAACATTGACGCCGCCCGGAGTTTCGGTTAACGCGCTTTCGTTCTACCTCTCGCCATCAACGGATCCGTTTGCCACGAACCCGACATCCGATGATCAGCCGCTCGTGACCATTGCCCTCCACACGACCAATACCTCGGGTGAGGGCGAATCGCTCGCGCCGACATTTTTGCAGACGACTATATCATCCCGTCAATACTTGCGGTAGTGCATATGAAAACACCAAACACCAATTTCCAATCACCAAGAAAACATCAAACGCCAATAACTAATCTGGGCGGACTCCTTTGGTTATTGGAAATTGGTTATTGGTTATTTTTTGGTTATTGGAAATTGGTTATTGGTTATTTTCAAGGACAGATGAAAGTGGCTGGAGCTTCTCGGGAGGGGTCGCTTCTCTTAATGTCGGTTTTAATCATGGCCGGCATCATCACGGCCGCCTCCACCATGGGGCTCATTACGATTCACAATCTCCAGCAGGGGATTCTCATTGATCATGGGATCCTCTCGTACTACGCCGCAGAATCGGGCGCCGAGGACGCGCTCTACGAAATCCGAAAAAACGACGCGGCCGCGGGCGGATTGCCGGCAAGCGGCACCATGGGCAACTCCGCTTCATGGTCGCGGTCCATTACCGCCACAGCGCAGTCGGTTACGAGCGATATTTCCAAAGACGATTTTTGGCACATTGATCTCTATGATCCTGATGCCTCGCTCTCGCCGCTCACGAATCCCATTAAATCCGCGCGCCTCGCGTGGACCGGCTCCGGCTCCGAGTGGATTGAGGTGCAAATTACCCCATGGGGAACAGATGGTAATCTCGGCACGCCAACGACGCAGCTTTTTTCGGCGGCCTCAAACCCCGCCATCGTAAACCTTCAGGATTCGACAAGCGTTCTGTACCGCCTGCGCATCAAATCGCTCTACGCCGATGTGACCGACATGACGGTAACCGCGTGGAGCGCCCTGAACGCGGGAGGCGCGCAAGTAAACATTCCCGCGCGCATCACCATTCTTTCAATCGGCTCGTTCCGGCGCGCCAAGCAGGCCGTGCGCGCTAGTATGCCGCAACGGGAACCGTTGTCGGGAGTATTTGGATACGTGGTGTTCAGCGAGGACGATTTGATAAAAGAGTAGCATGACCAAGTCCGAAGCAAAAATCAGAATCGCCAAACTCCGCGATGAGATTACTCGGCATCGCTATTTGTACCATGTTGAAGACCGTTCCGAGATTTCGGACGCTGCGCACGATTCCCTCAAGCACGAGCTCGCGATGCTCGAGGAGCAGTACCCGGATTTGGCAACGCCGGATTCTCCCACCCAGCGCGTGGGCGGGGAGCCATTGCCGGAATTCAAAAAGGTGCGGCATGAGGTGCGCATGCTTTCGCTTAATGACGCTTTCTCGCTTCCCGAGGTGGAGGAGTGGGTCCGACGCTTGGAGCGCCACCTCGGGCACGCTCTCGGACGCGAATTTTTTGCGGAAGTGAAAGCGGATGGGCTTGCAGTGAGCTTGGAGTATGAGAACGGCGCGTTCGTGCGCGGCTCCACGCGCGGGGACGGGGCCACCGGCGAGGACGTGACCGAGAATCTTAAAACCGTTGAGGCAATTCCCCTGCGTTTGGAGGCGCACGCGATTGGGGCATTTGCCGGGGGTTCGCGCCGCCGCGCAGAAGAGGCGGCTGCCCGCGCTCACCGCGGCCGCGTGGAAATCCGCGGTGAGGTATACATGAAAAAGAAAGATTTCGACGCGCTTAACCGGCGCCAAAAGAAAGCGGGAGAAAAAATATTTGCCAACCCGCGCAACGTTGCGGCTGGCTCCATCCGCCAGCTCGACCCGAAGCTCGCTGCCGCGCGAGGACTCTCGTTTTTGGCGTGGGATGTGGTGACGGACCTCCGCCAGGAAACCCACGCCGAATCGCATGCCGTTGCGCGGTCGCTCGGGTTTCCCACCGCGCCGGTGAACGAGTTCTGCGATTCAATGGAGAAGCTCGCCTCGTACTATGAGGCAATCGGCAAAAAACGCGAGAAGCTCGATTTTAACATTGATGGCATTGTCGTCATTGTGAACGACATTACAATGTACCATAAGCTCGGCGTGGTTGGCAAAGCGCCGCGCGGCGCCGTTGCCTGGAAATTCGCTGCCGAGCAGGCCACCACGCGGGTGCGCGATATCATCCTGCAGGTGGGCAGAACCGGCGCCCTCACTCCTGTCGCCATTCTCGAACCCGTGCCAGTTGCCGGCACCACGGTTTCCCGCGCCACGCTCCACAATGAAGACGAGATCGCCCGCTTGGATATCCGGATAGGGGATACGGTCATCATTCAAAAAGCCGGGGACATTATTCCGGACGTGGTGGAGGCGCTCGCTCGGTTGCGGAGCGGGCGTGAAAAAAAATTCTCCATGCCGAAAAAGTGCCCGGTGTGTGGGGGCGCGGTGGAGCGGGCATCGGGCGAGGCGGCCCACTACTGCCGAAACAAGAGTTGCCCCGCGCGCCATCGCGAGGGCTTGTACCACTTTGTTTCCAAAAAGGCGTTTGACATCGAGGGCTTGGGCCCGAAGATTCTGGACCAGCTCTCTGATATCGGGCTCATCCGCGATGCGGC
>CAZBWF010000001.1:3113-29929 GCA_964495675.1 uncultured Gammaproteobacteria bacterium | reverse complement strand
GCTAAGACGCTCGCACACTCGACAAAAAGAGCACGAACAAAACAAGCCTCCAAAAAACATTCGGCTTGCCGCAAAACCGCGATGTCCCCGTCCTCGGCATGGTCACGCGCATTACCGAGCAGAAAGGGTTCGACTTGCTCATGGAGATAGCGGACACGCTCCTGGCGCAGGATATCCAGCTCGTCATTGCCGGAACCGGAAGCAAGCAGTATGAGAATTTTTTCAAACAGCTCGTAAGGCGCTACCCCGAAAAAGTCGGGGCGCACCTGGCGTTTGATACCACCACGGCCGCGGAGATTTACGCGGGTTCAGACATGTTCCTCATGCCATCGCGATTTGAGCCGTGCGGATTGGGCCAGCTCATCAGCTTGCGGTACGGCTCCGTGCCGGTGGTGCACGCCGTGGGCGGGCTGGCGGACACGGTAACGGACTACAACCCCAGAACCGGCAGGGGCAACGGATTCGTATTCACCAAGTACGGCGCCCCGGAATTTTTAATTGCTCTTACCCGCGCGCTTGAGGTGTACCGGCATGCGGACGCGTGGCGGCGGCTCGTCAAGCGGGGCATGCAGCAGTCGCACTCCTGGGAGATTCCCGCAAAAAAATATCTGACGCTCTACCGGAGGGCGATGCGAATACACAAAAGCGCAAACGCGTAATATGCGACCATGGAAAAAACACCCCATTGAGCAGCTGTTTGATCCGGCGTTTGTCGCGTCCTACCTTGCTCTCCACGCGCCGCTCTTTGCGGGGGAATATACTTTTTCGGGATTGACAGCAACACCGATAAAACGTAACATAGATGTAGATTTCTACCACGTCGTAATTCGCTACGACGCGCCCGCGTTCGGTGACAAGCCGATTTTTTGTTCTGCGCACTCGAACGAAAGCCGCGAAAACGCGTACCGCGCATTGCGCTTCATTACTGAACATGGATTCAAAACAGGAGCGCTCTTTGTGCCAGAACCGCTCTTTTTCGACCGCTCGCTTGCGGCCTTCCTGTACCGCGGCATTGCCGGACGAACACTGCTCCACTACATTCGAAAGGGCGGAGATACAATTGCCGAGTACATCCGCGGCGCGGCCGAGTGGCTCGCGGAACTCCACGCAATCCCAACTGATGCGGTGGAAAACTTTAACCCCGAGTCGAGCAGAATCAAAACCGTTATTCCAGGCCCAGAATATTTCCTTGCCAAAATCAGCCGGCTCTTTCCAGAATTCCGGCCTGATGTGGAGCACCACTTTGCGGAGCTTGCCGAGCGCGAGGAGCGCACGCTTGCAACGCTTGACCGGTTGTGCCTCATCCATGGCGACTTTCATCCAGAGAACGTGATTGTTGCGGAGCGAGACGGCGGCGTTTCGGGCATTGATTTCACGGATATCTGCCTCGCGGACTGGGCGCGCGACGTGGGAAACTTCCTTACCCAGCTCACCTTTATGGCAGCGGGCTGGCGGACAAAAGACGAGGTGCGCTCGCTCCAAAAAACGTTTCTCGCCCATTACGCCGCCGCCAGAAACGTAGCGCTCGACGGCGCGGCCTGGGAGCGCATCAAACTATACCAAGCGTGGACATCCCTGCGAACCGTGATTTACTTTCTTACCAAGGAACCGGCCGAGCCACGGGAGGCGAAAGCCGCCATGGAGATGGTACAACACGTATGAAAATACTCTATCTCTACGATTTTCCCTTATGGGGCTCGGGGTCCGGAACGTTCCTCCGGAACCTTATGGCCCAAGTGGCAAAAAAACACACCGTGGCTCTGGTTGCGCCCGAACGGAGGCAGATTGCCAAAGTTCGGCAATTTTATGTTAAGCCGCCCTTTCCGCTTCCGGTGTTCATCGGCCACCCGGAGCTCAAGGGCTCAAAGCTCTACCGCGACCTTACGACCACTGAAATAACCAAGCTCTACCGCGCGTACCTCGCAACCACGACCCGCGCCGTTGAGCAATTCAAGCCCGACATCATCCACTACCACCACCTGGGGCTCCTCTCCATGCTCGCCCGTTATATTCACGACCTCACGAACATTAACTACATTGCCACCACCCACGGCAGCGATCTCAAGCATCTCAAGGACGACCGCCGGTTTTATAATATGACCGTGCACTCGGTCCGCGATGCCAAGCGCATTACGGCTGTATCAGGCCACACCCGCCGGTGGTTTCTTGATATGTTCGAGGGCCAATCGCTCTACGAGCTTTCCCGCAAAACCAATATCATTCCGGGCGGCATCAACATCGAGGACCACCGAAAAAAACAGCGCACAAAATCCATAGACAATCGATACGGCTTGGCCGAAAAAAAGGTTGCGCTCTTTGTGGGCCGGCTCACGCCGGAAAAGGGAGTCGAATACATTGTCCGCGCCGCCGCAAAAATCCAAGGCGAGGTGCTGATTATCGGGGATGGGCCTGAAATGAAAAAACTGCGCTCCCTCAAGCGCTCTCTCGGGTTGCAGAATGTCCATATGCTGGGGTACATCGGCCAGAGCGGCGCCGAGCGGCTCAAAAAGCTCTACGCCCGGGCCGACGTGCTCATTGCGCCCTCGGTGTGGGATGAACCGCTCGGGCTCGTCATCCTCGAAGCCATGGTGTACCAGGCGCCGGTGGTGGTCACCCGCAAGGGGGGCATACCGCTCGCGGTCAAAGACGGCGTCAACGGACTCTTTGTAAAACCGCGCAACGCCACGGACATCGCCGAAAAAGTCAACATGCTCTTCAATGATGCGGAACGAAACAAAACAATGGGAGAGCAGGCGCGGCGGATTGTTGAAGAAAAGTTTACCTGGCAGATTATTTCTGATAAATTTATTGCCATATATACGCGGAGCATAAACGGCAATGGAGTAAAAACCAATGGGACAAAAACGCCGTAACAAATTTGCCATCGGCATCCTGGTTCCCTCGGTGTACATGTCAGCCAAGCGGTTCGGGAATCGGATTTTTGCGCCCCGAGAACTCGCCATTTCGCTCGCGGACGGGCTCGCTCGGCGCGGCCACCGCGTAACGCTTTTTGCCGCCCCTGGCACGCGCACTGACGCGCGGCTCGTTTCCGGCGAAGATCGGTTCATCGAGCAAAAACTCTCTCAGGCAAAAAACCAGCCGCCGCGCGAGCCGGAACGCTCGCTCGCGCTCCTCTACTCGAGCAAGCGCGAATACGAGCTGGATCTGACCGCGCGCGCCTACCGCATGGCAGTACGGGGAGAACTTGACCTTATCCACTCGTATCACAACGACTTCGCGCACTATTTTGAAGAAGCAACCGGCAGCCCCACGCTCTATACGGTGCACGACCCGATTCGTCCGGCCGGAAGCATTGAGCGGTGGCGAACCGAGCGGTTTGCCCAGCACCGGTACATTGCCATCTCGCATAACCAAAAAAAACGCGCGCGATTGAACTGGGTGGCAGTCATTCACCACGGCATTAACGTTCGCGCCATACCGTTCGGCGAACGCCCGGAAAACTACCTTGCGTTTTTGGGACGGTACGCGCCGGAAAAGGGTCTTGACGTTGCCGTGCGGGTAGCGCAAAAAGCAAATCTGCCGCTCAAAATGGCTGGCAGGAGCGGAAACGAAACGGATGGGCAGGCCGTTGCGAAGGGGGACGCAATTGATCTTGGCATGCTCGCGGGCAATCGCCGCTTTGCATTCCTCAAAAAAGCCAAGGCCCTCCTCTTCCCCATTCAATGGGATGAACCATTTGGACTCGTGATGATAGAAGCAATGGCATGCGGCACGCCGGTACTTGCGTTCAAGCGCGGCTCGGTGCCGGAAGTTATTAAAAACGGCGTCACCGGCTTCATCGTCAGAAATGAGCGCGAGATGGCGGCAAGCGTCAAAAAATTGTACGCCATGCCGGAAGCGGACTACCAAGCCATGCGGCGCGCGTGCAGGGCGCATGTTGAGAAGCATTTTTCGCCCGAACGCATGGTGGAGGAATACGAAACAGCATACCATAACGTCATTAAAAGCAACCGCCATGCGTAAACCCGAACTGCGGAAAGATTACCTGCAGGACCACTACGTTATCATAGCGCCTCGGCGCGGAAGGCGGCCGCACGAGTTGGAAGTGCCCCACCAGGTGGAGCCCTACGAGAATCCGGAGGAATCTATTTTTCACCCCAAGAATGTAGAAAGGGAAAAAGCGCTCCTCACGGTGGGTGGGGAACGGGCCTGGCGCATAAAGGTCGTCCGCAACAAATTTCCGGCCGTAACTCTCGATAACCCAAAGGCCTACGGCACGCAGGAGGTGGTCATTGAGACCCCGGACCCGAACCAAGGGCTCGATGAGCTGCCGGTGCGCCACATTGCCGAGCTCCTTGAGGTCTACGCCGAAAGAACCCGAGCCATACAAAAAATTAAGGACATCAACTACATCCTCGTCTTTAAAAACGACGGGGGCCGGGCCGGCGCCTCCATTCGGCACGCCCATTCCCAAATATTCGCAACCAGCTTCGTGCCGCCCCACATTGCCGACAAACTGCAGAAGACGCTCGAGTACCGCCTGAAGCGCGGCACGCATCCCTATCTCGACATTCTCAAAAAAGAAATGAAAGGCCCGCGCGCGATCTGGGAAAATCGCCACGCGGCCTGCTTCGCGCCGTACGCCTCCATGCACAACTATGAGTGCTGGATTATGCCCAAGCGCTTGGCGGACAACGTCAGCGCGCTCACGGCCGCCGAGCGCCGTTCCATCGCCACAATCCTCAAACACGTGCTCGGCCGCATCAGCACCATGGGGCTCTCCTACAACTATTACTTTCATCAGGTGGTAGAGGAGGAGGACCAGCACCTGTACATTAAAGTAACGCCCCGCGGCCAGTTCTGGGCAGGGATTGAAATCGGCTCGGGCATCATCATCAACTCCGTCGCGCCCGAGGACGCGGCGGCGTTTTACCGCGAAGGCGCGAGCGCGCTGTAGGCGCTACGGCGTTTTCTCGGCTTGCTGTATGCTCCGGAGCAAGCTCGAAACATCCCGCCGCAGGGTGCCGAGCTCTTTCCGCGCGGCGCCAATGGCCGCGGCCGCGGCGTCAAGCTGCTCCTCGGCCGCAGTAACATCTGCGGCGGTTTGCGCGCTCGCGCGAAGCGCGAGCGCCTGGTTCAATGGCCCAGTCAGCGCCGCGGAGAGTTGTGTTCCGACGTTGGAAATTCTGGTATCAACGGCCTGCGCCTGCTGCACCAAGGTATCGCGGGAAGCGTGCGAACCGGGTAGGGCCTGCGCGCGAGTGATGAGCGCGCCGCTGATGACGCGGAGAACGGCCTGCCGCGTGAAAAATTTGTCCGCGTCAAGATACAGCCGCTGTGCCGGAATAAACACCGTGTTGACGCCGAGTGTGGTGATGTCGCGAACCTTTTCGCGGAGCGCAAGGTAGTCCGCGGTCGCGCGCATGGCTGTTTCGTGCGCGTCCAGCTGGCTGACCACTGCCGAGGTGAAATCCGCCAGATTGTTGCCAATGCGCGCCGCTTGCGGAATGGCGGTACGGGCGGCTATGCGTTCCGCGTTTTTTGCAATGGCGCCCTTCCGGAGCCCCACCAGCCGGCCCGCCTGCGCGTAGAACGTTTCGCGCCGCTCATTAAACTCGTCAAAAATCTTCTGGGCGCGGATATCGTCCACAAACGGCGCAAGGTCCGTAATTTTTCCGCTCGATGCGGCCTCCTTAACCAAGGCGAGCCAGTCCTTGCGCGCGCGCTCCACCTTTTTTCGCTCCGGGCCAAGGGTTTTTTGAAAGTCATCAATGAGCCGCGTGAGCTCATGCACGAGTATGGCGTCCCTTTCTGCCGAGGAGCCCGAGGTAATCATGGTTTTTCCCGCGCTCCCTTCTGCGTCTGTGGGGTTAAACACGGCCTGCGCTTGGGTCACAATCAGCTGATCATTAAATTGGTTCAGATTTATGGCCGCAAGCTGCTGCGTCAACGGCGCCATGCGCGCTGCCCCAAGCGCGGCGGCAATCGCGGCTTTTTTTTGCTCGTTTTGCATAATGGCGACAAAATCACGAAGCCCGGATTCCAAAGACGCGTTCGCGGTGGTTTGGCCGTTCAAAATTTCGAGCGCGTCCTCCCATTCAAGCATGTCATTGATGGCTGGAACAATCACATCAAGCTTCAGCTCTGCAACGCGGCGCTCTTGGGCCGTAATCGCGGAGTAGCGGGTGTCAGCACCGGCGGCCTCAAGCGCACTCTTGATGGAGGTGAGGACGCCCAGGCGATAGCTCGCATCCGCCACTAAGTCACCGCGCGTTCCCTCGCTCAAAAGAGACGCCTGCTCCACGAGCCCCTTAAGCCGCCCCAAGCCCCGGATTCTCGACTCAACGCTCCGAATAGCGCCCCGCTTGGCTTGGGCAACGCGTTCGCGGGCCGCGGCATACGCCGCTTGATACGCCGCGCTCTTGCCTGATGGGGAAACGCTCTCGAGCGCGGCGCGTTCAAGCTTTGCGTCCAAATCAGCGCGCGCTTTTTTAACGTGCGCCCTGCCTGCCGCAACCGCGCTTTTGACTGCTTTTATTTTGGAGTCAATGGTCCTCTGCGTTTCTGCCGAGGCCGCCGCGGATTGCGCCGGGGCCTGCCGGAAAAGCTCATCAGGCGGAAGCGCGGATTGCGCTTCGCCCAATTTCGTCTGCGCATCCGAAACGGCCTGATTGATGCGCGCCTCGACGGCGGCATCCGCCGCTGCCCCGGCAACGCCGCCGGCAAAATCGTTTTTATCTTTCACAATTCCGCCGGAAGTGGCATCGCCAACAGCTGATTTCAGCTCGACAAAATCGCCAAGTATGGCATCAAATGACTCAAGCAACCCGAATGTCGGCAGAAAATTCTCTTCGACCTTTATTTCATTCAGCTGGTCAGCGAGCGCGGAAACCGCCTCCAGCGTGGCCGGGGGGCTGGTGCGCATGGTTGCGCACCAGCTGTCGAGCCGCGCTTTCACGCTATCGGTTGTGCTCGCAATATCGGTTTTGAGCTCGGCTCGCTCTCGGGAAATGCTCGTGAGTTCGTTGGCGCTCGACAAGCTGAAAAGCGCGGAATTCACTCTGGGCTGGAGCCGCACGCACGTCCGGTCCGCCTGGCGCTTGATTTCGTTTATTTGCTCCTCCGGCGTTGCGGCTTGCGCCAAGGAGACGGAGGCAAGAAGCGCTACGCACAATAAGCCAAATTTGAAGTACATATCTTTTTGTTAAAACGATTGCAAATCGCTGTCCGAGGAGCCGGCAGCTCCGGCATCGTCAAAATCATCAGCCGCCTCATCGGCCTCAAGCTGTTTGAGCAGTGCTTCGATTTCCGCATCAGTGGTAACTTTTTCCGGAACTACAAGCGGCGCGGCAGTACTGCTCGGAGTAGCCGCGTCCGGCGAAAGCTCAAGCCCGCCAACCGACTGCGCCGGTTCCTCCTGCGCTTCCGGTAGCGCAACCGCCTCCTCGCGGCTTGCCACATACCACCACGCTGCGGAGCCGGCAATAACAACGAGCGCGGCGGCGATTATAATAATCATCCACGGTTTTCCGGCAGGGGTACTTGCCTCTCCAAAATTGTTCTGGTCTTGGATGTCCATAGTTATGTGGTTTCTATTTTGACAAATTTTCTTTTTCCAACCTGCACCACCATGCCGGATTTCGGGCTGACGCTCCATTTCCAGTCCCGCACAACCTTGTCGTCAATCTTTACGCCCCCCTGCTGAATGAGCCGCCCGGCTTCGGACTTGGATGATGCCATGCCGAGGTGCACAAGCAAATCGCGCGCTTGGTGCTTTGCGCCGCGCACCTTCACGACGTTAATCTCCTCCGGCCTTTCGCCTCTGCGGAACACCTTCTCGAACTCCTCCTCCGCCTCTTCCGCGGCCCGCTGGCCGTGGTAGAGCTTGACGATTTCAAACGCGAGCCGCGCCTTGGCGTCCCGCGCCTTGGCGCCCTGCTTGAGCACTGCGGCGATGTCGTGAATCTCGCTCGACGGCACGTCCGTGCACAGTTCAAAGTATGTGATAATGAGCTCGTCCGCGATTGACATGATTTTGCCGTACATGTCAGCCGGGTCATCCGTAATGTTGACGGTGTTGCCGTAGGACTTGGACATCTTTCGGCCGTCCAGCCCCTCCAAGAGAGGAGTGGTCACCACGTGCTTTTCCTTGCCTTTGAGCGTGCGCAAAAGCGTTCGGCCCGCGAGCATGTTGAAGAGCTGGTCATTGCCGCCGATTTCAACGTCAACGCCCATGTGCACCGAGTCGTACCCCTGCATCAGGGGATATAAAAATTCGTGCAAACCAATGGGCTTGCCGTCTTTGAGCCGCTTCTCGAACATGTCGCGCTCAACCATCTGCTGAACCGTAAATTCCGAGGCGAGGCGCGCCACGTCCGCAAACGTGAGGCGCGAGAGCCACGCGTCGTTGTAGAGGACTTTGATTTTTTTGATAGTTAAAATCTTTGCGGCCTGCGCCTTGTATGTCTTAAAATTCGCCGCAATCTCTTTGGGCTCCAAAGGGCGCCGCATGGCATCCTTGTCGGACGTGTCGCCGATGCGGGCCGTGAAACTGCCCACGAGCAGAATGCACTCGTGCCCCGCGTTTTGAAAATCGCGGAGTTTGCGCAACGGCACCGCATTGCCGAGGTGGATGTTGGGCGAGGTGGGGTCAATGCCAAAATACACGCGGAGCTTTTTGCCGCTTGCGAGAAGTTTTTCCAATCCTTGGCGCACCACAACGTCCGAAACGCCGCGGTCGAGAAGATTAAAATTTTTATTCGTTTTTTTCGCCATACCTGTACACAGCGCTACTTTAGTGTAGCAGAAAACCTTGCCTATTCATACTATAATCAATGCACCATCTTGACAAAAAAAATATGATATGCTATAATTTATATTCTGCTCATTCTGATTGGTGCATTCAAATAACTCCCCCTACGGATGGAGCCCCAATGAATTTACCCCAGTCCAAAATCAATCTGATACTCGAAATCGCGCGCAAGCGCGGCTTTGAAGCGGAGATCGCCGGCAACGCCCTCAAGCTCAAAAAGGGCGGGGTTGAGCGCTCCATACCGCTCGAAGCGTTCGATTTCCGAGTATCGAAACAGCTCGTCGAGTCAACGCTCGACGAGCTCGCGTCATGACCCGTCCTCAATTCAGCGGACGGGTCTGTTTTTTTATATTCTAACCAGCGATCAGCCGCATGGTCGAGCGCACAATGCGCTGGGCAGGCAACGAGGCCTTTATAAACCTGTTTTCTTTAAGCTGCTGCTCCAAGTGCGCGGAGAACGCCCCCGCGAGCGCGGGGTGCTCTTCCGCGAGCTCGTGGAAAATGGAACACGCGAGCCGCCAGTACCGCTCGGCATCAGCATACTGTTTAACGCGCCCCGTTTCCACGACAAACCCGTCAACCAGCTCAACAATGGCATCAACTGACGTGCCGCGCGCCTCGTCCGCGACTGCGTGCCGCAACGCTTCGTACGCCTCGCGGTTAGGGCCGCCGAGCATATGCTCGGCGCCTTGCAGTACGCCTAAGTCCTGCTTCTTTTTTCGCTCTTCTCTTGGAATGGTCAGCCGCTTGTAGGCGTGGTATACGTACATGTCGTCGAGCGCACCTTCGGCCTTTCCCTGCTCGAACGCGCCGCTTTTGGTCGAGCGCCCGTAATCAATAATAGTCGGCGAGGCGATGGCGCCCTCCGCATCAACGACTCCCATAATGTTCCGCTCGTGCAGATCGTTGTGGCGTATGCCGGCCTTGTTCAGCGCCGTAATGCCGCGCCGTAGCGCTTGCAAAAAATCCTCATTCAGCACAAACCCATTCTCGTACAAAAAATCAACAATCCGCTTTTGGTTTTCATTTGCAATCCTCCTCTGCTGAAAATCGTCAAACTGGTTCTTTGGAGTATGAAAATCAAGCGCCTGGGACACCCGGTCAATGAGCTCGCTGATTTGCACGGATCCTCCCTCTTGAATCATTTGCCCGAGATCCCGCAACTTAGGATGCATTGTGGCGATTTCTTTATAAAGATAGGTAGCAAAATCTTCCCCCTCGGCCACATCCATCATCACCATGCCAACCGCATGTTCAGGGCTCAACCGCACGCCCTGGGATCTTAAATTTTCACGGATGGATTCGTGAGTTATCTGCACCTGGTCGGCGTAGTACACCTGCGGAACCCGGACGCCGCTTTCGGCATCGCGCAGAGCGACAAAAGCCGCCTGCTGCAGGGCGGCCTCCCGCTTTGCCGCGCTCGGGTGGGAACAAATTTTCAGTATCTTTAACGCGAGCTCGTCCGGGGGGTCCTGTTCAACCCTGTCCTTGGTCAGCCGGTCGAGAAATTCCGGCTCAAAACGCGACGTATCGACAATGCCGACAATGCCATCGTTCCCCTCGTCGAACTTTCGGTATTCCGAAAGCATCACCTCAAGGTAGAGCTCGGCCATTTCCTGATCAATGGACCGCTCGGTTTCGGCAATTGGTTGTTCTTGTTCGGCCTCCGGATACCCGGGCGACCCGCGTTCTCGCGCCATAGAATTGTTTGCTACATGCCGCTCTTTGCTCTAGTATAGCGTACACGAAATATTCGGCAACCAAATTGAATAACTTTCCTTTTGAAGTTATAATTAAACCACCTTCTTACCCAGCTGACAAGATGCCCATCCCCCACCTCAAATACAGCAAATCGTGGAAAGACGAACACCGCGGCAAAAAATTCCCCGGCCCCGTCCGCAGGCCTTCGTTTGGGCGCGCGGGGGGCGCAGGAGCGTTTCTGCGCTCGCTCCGCGGGCGGGGCGTGCGCGGTGTCGCGCAAGCGCTCCTGCCCTATGCGTTCATAGCCGCAGGCCTCGGCATTCTCATACTGCTCACCTTGTTCGCCTGGTACTCGCGGGATCTGCCCCGGCCCGACAAAATCATAGACCGTTCGGTTGCGCAATCCACCAAAATCTACGACCGCACCGGGGAGCACTTGCTCTTTGAAGTGCACGGCGCAGAGCGGCGCACCATTATTCCGCTTGAGCAGATTCCCGACTACCTCAAGTGGGGAACCATTCTGGTTGAAGACAAAAACTTCTACGGCCACGGGGGGTTTGATTTGAAAGGCATTGTGCGCGCCGCGCTGACAGATCTCGTCACGTTCAGCGCCGCACAGGGCGGCTCAACGCTCACCCAGCAGCTCGTTAAAAACGCGCTCCTTAGCAACGAAAAAGCGCTCTCGCGCAAAATGAAAGAACTGGTGCTCGCCTACCAGATTGAGCGCAAGTTCGCGAAAGACCAAATCCTCCAGCTCTACTTTAACGAAATACCGTACGGCTCAAACGCCTACGGCATTGAGTCAGCAGCTCGACTCTACTTTAACAAATCCGCAAAAGATCTTACCATTGCCGAGGCCGCGGCGCTCGCCGCTCTGCCGCGCGCAACCACCTACTACTCGCCCTACGGCTCGAATAAAGACAAGCTCCTCGGCCGCAAGGACCACATCATCGGCCTCTTGGAGGAGGCAGAGCACATTACGCCCGAAGAGGCCGAAAGCGCCCGCGCCGAAGAGCTTGTGTTCTCCGAGCGCGCGAACCAATTGAATGCGGCCGAACATTTTGTGATTATGGTGCGCGAGCGGCTGGCGGAAAAGTATGGGGAGCGCGAGGTTGAACAGGGCGGACTCAAGGTGATTACCACGCTTGACTGGGATATGCAGCAAGCCGCCGAAGCCGCGATTGATGAGTTTGCCGAGCGGAACCAGGAGCAGTACAACGCGTCGAACGCCGCGCTCGTTGCCATTGACCCCGCAACCGGCGAGATTCTGGCATTTGTCGGTTCGCGGGACTACTACAACGAGGATATTGACGGCAACTTTAATGTTCCGCTCCAAGGGAAACGCCAGCCCGGCTCTTCGTTTAAACCCTTTGTGTACGCGCTCGGATTTGAGAAGGGCTACACGGACCGCACCACGCTCTGGGATGTGGTAACGAATTTCGGCGCTGGCGGAGACGGCAATGAGTACATGCCGCACAACTACGACTTGAAAGAGGGGGGCCCGGTTTCGGTCCGCAGCGCTTTGGCCGGCTCGCTCAACGTTCCGGCCGTAAAAATGCTCTATCTGGCGGGGCCCGGCAACGTGATTAAGCGGGCCGAGGAGGCGGGTTATACCACGTTTGAAAATCCAAGCCGCTACGGCCTCTCGCTCGTCTTGGGCGGCGCCGAAGTTACCCTCCTGGATCACACTGCCGGCTATGCGATGTTCGCGGCAGAGGGCGTGTACCGGCCGTACGCATCCGTGTTGAAAGTGGAGAGCGCAGACGGCGCCGTGCTTGAGCAATGGAAAGCACCGGAAGAAAAACGAGTGTACGACCCGGAAATCGCGCGGCTCCTCACGGACGTGCTCTCCGACAACGAGGCGCGCGCGCCGGTGTTCGGCGCCAACAACTACCTGACGCTCGGGAGCCGGCCGGTTGCGGCAAAAACCGGCACCACGAACGACTACCGCGATGCCTGGACCATGGGCTACACGCCAACGCTTGCGGCCGGCGTGTGGGTTGGCAACAACGATTTCGGGAAAGCAATGCGGCGCGGAGCAGACGGCTCGGTGGTGGCCGCGCCCATCTGGAACCGCTTCATGCGCGCGGCACTCGAAGGAAAAGAGGTGCGCGAGTTCACTAAGCCGGCCATCGAATATCCAGAAAAGCGAATTTTACGAGGTGACCTTGAGGGCGGAACACCCATCAAAATTGACCGCGCCTCCGGACTGCTCGCCACCGAACACACGCCGCAATCGTTCATCGAAGAAAAAATCTTCCGCACGGGGCACAACATCCTCCACTACGTTGACCCCGAAGACCCCCGCGGCCCGGAGCCGGATGCGGGCGACCGCGACCCTATGTACCCCAAATGGGAAGCGGCAGTAGAAAGGTGGATGGGGGAAAACGACTGGGGGGCGGACGAGGGCGAAATCCCCACTGAATACGACAACCTCCACGCGCCCGAAAACCTGCCGAGCATTACCATTACTGGGCCGTCCGAAGGGGGAACAATCACGAGCACGCCGCTTGAATTTCGAGTTGAAGCAGTTGCGCCGCGGGGCATAACTAGGGTTGACTACTACCTCAACGACAACTTTTTGGGCTCAAGCCGCGAGGCGCCGTATTCGTTCTCCTATAACCCCGCGGGCCTCACCAACGGCTTTTACACGCTCCGCGCCCAAGCCGCCGACGACATTGAAAACGTGACCATTGTGGAGGTGAATTTCAACCTGTTTCTTCCTACATCATAAACCGTACGCCCACCACCTTGTCCGCCCCAAACTCCTCGGCCAAGGCCTTGAGGATATCGCGCTCCGAAAGTTTTAATTCATTTGAAACCGCATTCGAAAGAACCGCAACCCATAGGGTGCGGTTCTTTAAATACACGGCGTGGCAATGTTCTGCGGCGCCGCCCAAAAGGCGGCGCGCGATTCTATCAAACTCCTCGCACACCATGGCATCGCTCACGGATTTTTCGATGCCGGCTTTTTGTATCGCTTTCGGGATGAGCGATGAAAGGGGCTGCCACATTTCGTTTACTGCTTTATGGGCATCACCAAATACAGGTACCCGTTCTCTTGTGGCGTGAGCACGCCCGGGTTTGCGCTGGTGTTGAGTGCAATGACCACATCCGAGCCTGGAATCGCGGCAAGGCCGTCGAGTAAAAAGCGGTAATCGAACACAATGTCCACGTCCGCCCCCTGAATGTTCGCCGGAACCTCGATCATGTTTTCTCCGGCCTGGGATGAAGAGGCCGAAACCAAAATTCTGTCCGATGAAAACTGGAGCGACACGTGGTTCAAACCCTGGCGGCAAAAAAGCGACGCGGATTTTATGGCGCGCGAGAGCGGCTCTTTCCCGAGCGTTACTGTGGTCTTGCTCGCGGTGGGAATAATTTGGCGGTAGTCCGGGAACGTGCCCACAATAACGCGCGAAACGAGCTCCGCCTCCTCAACTGAAAACAGAATCTGATTCTCGCTCGCAGCAATCGAGAGCTCGCCGGAAACAGCGCCCAAGATGCGCGCAAGCTCCTGCATGGTTCGGAGGGGGACAATGGCATCCCGCGGTTCGTTTGAGCCGGATTTGAGCGGCACGGTACGCTCGGCCAGGCGGTAGGAATCCGTGCCAACCACCGTAAGGGCATCCGCGGAAAAACGGAGCAGCACGCCCGAGAGTTCTGGCCGCGCGTCGCTTGCGGCAACAGCAAACAGCACTTGGGAGAGCGCTTCGTGCATTTCGGCCGCGTCGAGCGCGGTTGCGGAAGCGCCCTCAATGCGCGGAATCACCGGGAACTCCTCGGCCGAGAGCCCGTGGATTTTCGTCTGTTGGTTGCCGGCGCGAATAGAGAGATGCTCGCCCGCAAGCGCGAGAGCAACGTTTTCTTTCGGAAGCAAATTAACGTAATCGTGAAAAAGCCGGCCGAGAACCGTAAACGTCCCCTCCTGCTCGATTTTCCCGCGGACGTGCGCCGTGACGCCAATCTCGAGGTTGGTTGCGGAGAGCGTCAGCGCCCCCTCCCGCGCCTCAAGGAGAATGTTGCCCAAGATAGGCAACGTCCCGCCGCGAGCGGCAACCGGCCCCACCAAGGCAAGGCCGGCGGCCAGATTTTCTTGCGTGCACGATAGTTTCATAGGCGGTAATTGTACCGCACGCGGTCCAAAAAAAGAACGCCTTCACGTTCCACAGCATATCCCCAAGGTTCTCCTAACCTTAGCCGCGGCCGGCAAGAGAAGCAATGCTCCGCATAAGCTTGGAAAGATGGGCCCCGCTCCGTATCTTGAGGAAAAGCGCGGTCCATGCGGTGAGCTGAAAAGCGGTAAGGACGCTTCCGAACACGAGGAGAGCAAAGAGCACCACTGCCACTCCCAGAACCACCACGGCCTGAAGTCCTATGGCCGAAACCGAGCCCAGCACCAAGCCCGCAATGACAAACGGGATGGCCACAAAGAGCATGGCGAGCACAAACGCCACGCCGCTGGCAACTACCGCCACAAAGAGCACGAGCGCCATCTCAACAGATACGAGCCAGTTCTCGGCAAAGAGGCGCATGCCGCGGCTTACCGATTCGAGCGTGCCTCTGCCCTCAACCATCCGAAAGGCGGTGGCATATTTTCCTATCAGAGAAAAGAGTATAAAGAGCGGGGCGCCAACCACGTACAGCACAAGGAGCACGGACTGCGTTGCCGACAGGGCATCAATCTGCATGAGCACGGCGAGGAGGGGCAGGCCAACAACCGAAAACACAAAAAAGGCCAAAAATCGAGTCACCACGATAATGAAAAAAAGAGACCAAAGTTGGGAAAAGCCCTGCGTGAACGAGGTGAAAAACGTCTCCCGTTCGTCCTCAATAACGCGGGCCGCGGCCCACACGAGGCCGCCCTGGGCCGAAACCACAATGGCAATCATTATCGCCGCAATAACAAGGAGAACAAGGAGCACGAGAGCGCCCTGGACGGAAAAAAACCCGACAATGCTCGAGAGGCCGGAAAGCGCATTCTCGCTCACCACCCCAAGGAGCGAGGCAATCCCCAAATCCGCCCCCAGCCCCGTTTCGCTCGTACTGCGGTAAAGGTTGAGCAGAAACTCATACTCTCCGCCGGTTCCCAAAAATGCGGCAATAAATCCGAGCACCCATAAGAAAGGGTGCCGGATGACGGCGGTAAGCGCCCCGCGGAGCAGGGGTCGGTACAGTTGTTCTGGCATACAGGTTGTTTTAATTATACCACTTTTTGCCAGAAACAAAAACCCCTCCCCTCGCGAGGGGAGGGGCAAGCCCCAATTTGTCTATGCCATGAGCGCCGCAAACTCTTCTGCCTCCACGGTTTCCTTTTCAAGCAAAACCGCCACAAGTTTTTCGACGCGCTCCATATTTTCCTTAATGACTTTCACGGCTGTGCGGGACGCCTCTCCAAGAAATCTGGAAATCTCTTCGTCAATGGACTGCGCCACCTTTTCGCTGTAGTCGCGCTGAATGGCGAGATCGCGCCCGAGGAACACCATTTCCCCGGAATCGCCGAACGTGCGGGGGCCCAGTTTTTCGCTCATGCCGAACTCGGTGACAATGCTCCGCGCGAGCGACGTGGCGCGCCGGAGATCGCTCGAAGCCCCGGTGGTCACATCCGAAAACACCATCTCTTCAATCGCGTGGCCCGCCAGGAGCACGGCAAGATCCGCCACAAAATCGGATTTGCTGTGGAAGCGCTTATCCTCGGTTGGGAGCTTTATGGTATAGCCGCCGGCCCCGACCCGCGCGATAACGGAGACCTTCTGCACTGGGTCCGCATCCGGGAGCACGTGGGCCACAACCGCATGCCCTGCCTCGTGGTACGCCGTAATTTTCTTTTCGCGCTCGCTCATCACGAGCGAGCGGCGTTCAGGCCCGAGCATCACTTTTTCAATGCTCTCGAAAATTTCCCCTTGATTGATACTCTGCTTGTTCCGCCGCGCCGTGAGAATGGCGGCCTCGTTGATAAGGTTAAAGAGGTCGGCCCCCGAAAATCCCGGAGTGCGCTCCGCAACCTTGCGGATGTTGACGTCAGGACCCATGGGCTTGCCCTTGGCGTGCAGCGTTAGGATGGCTTCGCGCTCGGCAATGTCCGGCAAATCAATGGCAACGCGGCGGTCAAACCTGCCCGGACGCAACAGCGCCGGATCTAAAACATCCGGCCGGTTAGTCGCGGCGGTTACGATTACATTGGTGTCCGTGTCAAAGCCGTCCATTTCAACGAGAATTTGATTGAGCGTCTGCTCGCGCTCATCGTGCGAGCCGCCCAAGCCCGCGCCGCGCTGGCGGCCGACCGCATCCAGCTCGTCAATAAATACAATAGAGGGCGCGCTCTTCTTGGCGCGGCGGAACAAATCGCGCACGCGCGAAGCGCCCACGCCCACGAACATCTCCACAAATTCAGAGCCCGACATGTGAAAAAACGGGGCATTCGCCTCTCCGGCAACAGCTCGGGCCAGAAGGGTTTTGCCAGTGCCCGGAGGCCCGACAAGCAGAACTCCTTTGGGAATGCGGGCCCCGAGCTTCAAAAATTTCTGCGGCTGGCGCAAGAACTCAATAATCTCCTCGAGCTCCTGTTTGGCCTCGGTGTTGCCTGCCACGTCGGCAAAGGTGGTTTTTTTGCGCTGGCGCGCTGAGCCCTCTTCGCGCGCGGGGCTGCTCCCAAACAGCATGGCGCGGTTATTGGCTCCCTGAGCCGGGCGCATCATGAACCAAATAAAAACAATAATAAGGAGGAGCGGCACGAGAAACGGGGCAAGTGTGGCAAACCATACCGCAGCGCCCGAGTGCTTCTCCGCCTCAATGTTCACGCTCCGGAGCGCTTCCTCGGAAAGGCCGTATGCCTTCAGGAGATCTGCGAGCGTCCCGCCGGATTCTTTGTGCGACAGCACCTCCGACCCGTCCTTGAGCACCACCGCAAGCTCGTCGCCCGAAACCGTTATTGAGGACACGTCGCCCTCGGCAACTTTGGCAACGCGGCCGCTGAACAGAATGGATTCCTCCTCTTGCCACGGAGAAGAAGCCGCGGAGAGGAGCCCGGCAATCACCATGAACGCCAAGAGAAAAATGGCAAAATTTTTGAACAATCCTCGCATATGCGGTTAGCTCGCGGCCTCATCCGGCGTCGACGTGCTCGGCGCACTCTCGTCAGCAAGCGCCAATCCCAAGCGGTGAGCGGCCGGCTCGAGCGAAAGAATCTTAAATTGGCGAACGTCGCCGGGTTTCAGCATATCGCTCGGCCGAACGCCCGAACCTGCGCCAAGCTCGGAAACGTGCGCCAAGCCATGGATGTCAGGATCAAGCTCCACGAACGCGCCATAAGGAGAAAGCTTGAGCACGGTTCCGGAAACCACCTGCCCCGCGGCATACTTTTCAGCCACCTGCTTCCATGGGTCGGGCGAGAGGCGCTTCACCGAGAGCGAAACGCGGCCATCTTCGATGGCGATGATTTTTGCGGAAACGCGTTCCCCGACCTTAATAATATCGCGCGGATTTTCGATGCGCTGCCAAGCGAGTTCGGAAATATGCACGAGCCCCTCGAGTCCGTCTCCGAATTCCACGAACGCGCCAAAATCGACCACGCCCGTGACCACGCCTTCCACAGCATCGCCCACGCCGTACTGCGCGAGCAGCTTGTTCTGCTCTTTTTCCCATGCGAGCTTTTCGGAAACAATGAGCTTCTCCTCGCTCTCCTTAACCGTAATCACCTTCACTTGGAATGTTTCGCCGATGAACGTCTTGAGTCGTTCGAGAATGCGGTTTTTATCTCCGCCCTCCACGCGCGGATAGTGCTCCACCGTGAGCTGGGAAACCGGCAAGAACCCCTCGACGTTTCCAACCTTCACCATGAGCCCGCCCTTGTTGGCGTCAATGATTTTCGCGCCCACGGTCTCGCCGGAGGCGGCGAGCTCCTCAAGGTAGCCCCACGCCTTGCGGTGGCCGGCCTGCCGGACCGAGAGTTCGAGCATGCCCTGCTCGTTTTCGGCTTCCACGATGGTGGCCTCAACGGTTGCGCCCAGCGCGAGCCGCGAATACTGGCCTGACTCGTCCTCGAGCTCCTTGCCCCGAACCAAGCCCGTGAGCCGGCCGCCGATATCAATAACCACCCCGTTTTTTGAAATATTCGCAACCGTGCCGGTTACCAAATCGCCCACGCGCGGAGAGGTGCCCGGGCTTGAAGATTCATGAGCAAGCAGAGCAGCCATTTCGCGGCTTGCATGCGGAAGTTCAATAATAGCCGGGCCTCCTCCGCGCTTTTGAGCGGACTCTTCAGAAACCTCGCCCGGAACTGAATCGCGTACTGACATACTTAATGATTAAGTTAATGATAAAGCAGGCCTTAGTATATATAAAAAGGAGTATTTTTGCAAGTCGAGGCGCGAATGGTACAATACCAGGACTATGCCGCTCAACCTGCACCACGAAGATCTCATAAAAGGATTTGCCGACAAAACGGGCATTTCAACCGACCAAGCCAAAAAGCTCTTCGGCAAAGAAATTACGGGGTACTCAAAACGAACCATTACGAACGAGCAAAAACTCAAGGAGGTGGTGGCAGGAGCCATCAGGCGGGCCGAGGAGCGCGGCATTGCCATAGAAAAGGGCGGCAAGAGCGGATATGGATTGCGAAGCAGTATTGAAAAACACATTAAAACCGAGGGTGCTCCCGATGAAGCGCAAAACCCGCCCAGTGCGCCGGGCGGACTCTGGTCGAACATCAAATCCGCATTTGGGGTGGCGCAAGCAAGCGCGCCGAAAAATGGTGTAAAAAAACACGTTGATTCCGCCGAGTTCCTGAAAAAAGTGCACAGCGCATTGACCTTGCCACAGCCGGATTTGAGCGGCTCGAAAGCAGTTCAAAAAATGAGCCGAGAGCCCCTGACATTGGATGATGCCGGACTTTACTTTTGGCTAAAAAATGGTAGTATACAAGTGCTTGGCAGAGCACTTTTTTATTGCTTACCTCCCCGTATGCACCTTGAGCTTCTCGGATTATCCGGAGTCAAAATTCAAACCGACCGAGCCACGATTCTGCTCTCCCCGCCCCACCGCAAAAGCGAACTCCCGGCGAGCCGCATGAAAGCCAGCGTGGCGGTTTTGGAAGCGCCTGAAGATGAAATCAACATTGAGAGCGCAAGCGAAAACGAGCGGCTCTTTGTCATCAGCGGGCCCGGCGAGTACGAATCCTCGGGCGTATTTTTTTACTGCGCGGGCAAGCCGCCCGCTACCATGCTCTCGGCCGAGGGCATGACCGTGGCACACCTCGGTTCCCTCAACCGCGAACTCTCCGCGCCCGAAGTTGAGCGCTTCGAAGGCACGGATATTCTCCTCGTGCCTGTGGGCGGCGGGGACGTGCTCAATGCGAAAGCCGCGGCAAAACTCGTGGCGGAGCTTGAGCCGCGCGTGGTCATTCCCATGCACTTCGCCCACCCCAAACTCAAGACAAAATATGATAAAATTGAATCATTCCTTAAGGAAATGGGGAGCGCGGCTCAACCCGTTGAGCGGGCAAAAATTTCCAAAAAAGACCTGCCGCAAGACACCATGGAGATTATATGGATAGCGTAAAAAAACATGCGCCGCACGAACGCGGCGCCAGCCGCCGCAAGCTCGCGGTTCCGGTTGCTGTAACCGCGCTCGTTGTCCTGGCGCTCTGGGCGCTCCTGCTCGCGCCGCGGACACTCAAGCGAGCCGAGGAAACGGCAAACACAGCATCGTTCTCCAGCATGTCTGGCCGCATACGGTCAATTGTGAACATTTTTAAAAACGAAGATGCGCGGCCCGGACTTCCGGAGCATCCGGACATTGAAACACTCGGGGCGCGCGTGTTCGGAGATGCGATAGAGCGATAATGCCAACCAAAAAAACAACAACCGAAGCGCCGAAAAACGCGCCGCCCGCGCATGGGGCCGCGGACCGGATCATCGAACGGCCCATTGTGGACGAAATGCAGCAGTCGTACCTTGACTACGCCATGTCCGTGATTGTTTCGCGCGCCTTGCCGGATGTCCGAGACGGCTTAAAGCCGGTGCACCGCCGGATTCTCTATGCCATGTGGACCTTGGGCCTGAAAGCAGGGGGAAAATTCCGCAAGAGCGCGACCGTGGTTGGCGAGGTGCTGGGCAAATACCACCCGCACGGCGACGTGGCGGTGTATGATTCGCTCGTCCGCCTGGCGCAGGATTTTTCCATGCGCGATCCGCTCATTGCGGGACAGGGAAACTTCGGGTCCATGGATGGCGATGGCGCCGCGGCCATGCGGTACACCGAAGCCAAGCTTTCGCGGCTTTCCGAGGAGATGCTCTACGATATCGAAAAGGATACCGTGGACTTTATGCCAAACTACGACGGCACTCAAGAGGAGCCGCGCGTACTGCCCTCCAAGCTTCCCAACCTCCTTCTGAACGGCACGCTCGGCATTGCCGTAGGCATGGCCACCAACGTCCCGCCGCACAACCTAGGCGAACTCGTGGACGGCATTGCCGCTCTGATTGACAATCCGGATATCACGGTCGGAGAACTCTCCAAAATCATCAAAGGGCCGGATTTCCCCACCGGCGGCATCATCTATAATCGCGCGGACATTGAGCAGGCCTACGCTTACGGCCGCGGCGGCATTGTGATGCGCGGCGTGACCGACATTGTGGAGGCCAAAGGCGGGGGGCACAGCATTATTGTCACTGAAGTCCCCTACCAGACGAACAAGGCGGATCTCATCGCCAAAATCGCGGAACTGGTGAAAGATAAAAAGGTGGAGGGCATCCGCGATTTGCGGGATGAGTCGGACAAAGATGGCGTGCGCATTGTGATTGAGCTCAAAAAAGACACCTACCCCCAGAAAATTCTGAACCGACTCTTCAAGCTCACCGCGCTGCAGGCCACGTTCCACGTGAACATGCTCTCGTTGGTGGACGGCATTCAGCCGCGCGTGCTGACGTTGAAAGATTGCTTGAGCGAATTTCTTAAGCACCGGCGCGAGGTAGTGCGCCGCCGGAGCGAATTTGATTTGGCGCGGGCAAAGGAGCGGGCGCACATTCTGGAAGGGCTCGTGAAAGCCATTGACATCATTGACAAGGTCATTGCCCTCATCAAAAAATCCAAAGACCGGGACGCGGCCCGCGCGGGCCTCGTGAAGCAGTTCAAATTCACCGAAGCGCAGGCCAACGCGATTCTGGACATGCGCCTTTCCCAGCTTGCTAATTTGGAGCGGCAACGCCTGGAGGATGAGCTCAAGGAAAAGCGCATACTCATCAAGGGGTTGGAAGAAATTCTTGCGAGCCCCAAGAAGATGCTCGCGCTCATCAAGGGCGAGCTTGCCGAACTCAAAACAAAGTACGGGTCGCGGCGGCGCACCAAGATTGTGGCAGGCGCAGTGGACACATTCTCGCAGGAGGATTTGATTCCGGATGAATCAATTGTGGTGGTGATAACGCGCGACGGCTACATTAAGCGCCTGCCGCCGGACACATTCCGCACGCAAAGCCGCGGGGGCAAGGGCGTCATCGGGCTTACCACCAAGGAAGAAGACGCGGTTGAAATGTTCTTTACCGCAACCACGCACGCAAATCTCCTCTTCTTCACCAACCGCGGCCGCGTGTTCCAATTGAAGGGCTACGACGTGCCGGCCGCAAGCCGCACGGCCAAGGGCTCTTCGCTGGTGAACTTTTTGCAGGTGTCGGGCGAAGAAAAAGTGAATGCCGTCTTCTCGTTGGATAATTTGGACAAAGACCGGAAATACTTGGCAATGGTGACGCGCAAGGGCGTGATTAAAAAGGTTTCCATCGAGGATTTTGCCAATGTGCGCCGCTCCGGCTTGATTGCCATCAAGCTCAAAAACGGAGACGCGCTGGAATGGGTCCGCTCCTCGGGCGGCGATGACGAGGTTCTGCTTGCCTCGCGCGGCGGCCAAGCCATCCGCTTCAGTGAAAAAGGCATACGGCCCATGGGGCGCGCCGCCTCCGGCGTTCGCGGCATCCGCCTCAAAGGCGAGGACGAAGTGGTGGGCATGGATGTGCTCAAGCCCAAGCAGGCCAGCGACTTCCTCTTCCTGGCTGTTTCCGAAAAGGGGTACGGCAAAAAGAGCGCGCTCTCCGAGTATAAGGTGCAGACGCGCGGCGGCTCGGGCATCAAAACCCTGCAGGTAACGCCCAAAACCGGCAAGCTGGTTGCGGCCATGCTCGCGCCCAAAGAACCGGTTGACCATGTGAAAGGCGACATCATCGCCATTTCCGATAAAGGCCAAACCATCCGCACCACGCTCAAATCCATTTCCACGTTGGGCCGCGCCACGCAGGGCGTGCGTATCATGCGTCTCAAGGAAGAGGGCGACCGCGTTTCCAGCGTGGCCTTGGTGTAATAAAATTAAATAAAGAAGAGGGTGTCCACGAACTGGACACCCTCTTTTGTTTGTGCACGATAACGGTTATGCCGTGATTTCGCCGACGAAACTTGTGGTTATCACTTTCCGCAATTCGTCGGGTGAACGATGCCCCTGTGCCAGAGCCCACATGAACTTCACTTGCGCCATAACATCGGTCATATCACCAGTTGGAATAGCGCCCGCCTCCAGCGCCAATTTCCCGGGCTCGTAGATGTCCATGTGCGTATTGCCGCCCACGAACTTGGTGGCGACGAGCACCGGCACCTTGAATTTCCGCGTGGCCGCCTCAATCACCGGGATCAGCGAGTATTCGTCTTTAGACGGAACATTGCCAGATCCGAGCGACTTCAATAAGAGCCCTTGGCACTTCCCGGAACCAAGCATCTCTATGAGAATGCCTGGCTCTAATCCGGGCACAATCTCCACCGAGAGAATGCCGCGTTGGAAGTGCGGCTGAATCTCACCAGCGCCCCACGCCCCTGCTCCCTTCTTGAATGCCTGGGGGATAAACGATACCCCCACAGCCGTAATCTCGGCCAGATGCGGAAATGCCGGAGAATCAAAGGCGTCAAACCGCGCTTCGCTTGTCTTGATGGAACGGCTCGCACGGAGCACGGAATGGCTAAACACAATCATAACCTCAACCGCGCCAACGCGATGCGCCTCGATGATGGTCTTCATCGAATTTTCCAGATTAAACCTGGCATCTGTTCCGTGTTCAATCAGCGGCAGTTGCGAGCCAGTAAACACCACTGGAACCCGCAACCCTGGCCCCAAGGCCAAGGCCACAGCGCTCGCGGTGTAGGCCATGGTGTCTGTGCCGTGAGTCACCATAACACCATCACATGCGCCCTCAATCCCGGCAATCTCCATGGCAAGTTTAGTCCAATGGCTCGGGTTAATGTTTGTGCTATCTCTGTTCTCGAGCTGTCGGAAGCTCACATCAGCCATCTCTTGCAGTGTCGGGACAATCCTGAGAATCTCCTCGATGGTTTTGGCGGGCTTGAGCGTGCCATCACTGCCCGGAACCATGGCAATCGTTCCTCCGTGTCCCAAAATCAATACTTTCAGCTTTGAGCTCATGCCTTCCTCCCTATTGTTAAGGTTCGTTGTTATATTTGTTATTAAGCACTGTACAAAATCACCAAAATACGGTAAAGTATTCTTGAAAGGATTTTATTTTTTATAAATAAATTGCTAATATTGGCTAATATTATTTACTCTTTTTGTCAAAAATAATTGAATATGAATACTAATCTTATCTCCTGGCTTACCGCTGCGGGGCTGGACGAACAGCGCAGCCGGCTGTACTTGGCCGCGCTTGGCCGCGGAGAGTCCTCGGCAAAGGAGCTGGCCGGCGACCTTAAAATCGGCCGCACCGCGGTGTACGACAATCTGCGCGCGCTGGAAGAGCGCGGACTTATCAAAACGGTTTTTCATGGCAAACGAAAATCATTTGCCGCACTTCCCCCAAAAGAACTCTACAAAAAATTTGAAGCGCAACGGCAGGAGCTTAAGGATTTGCTCCCGGATTTTCTGGCGCTCTATGCGGACAAAACCGAAGCGCCTTTTGTGCGCCTGTTCCAAGGCCCGCTGGCCGCGCGCGAGGTGTATGAAGATATCCTCCAAAAAGCCAAAAAAGAATACGTTTATTTTTCCCCCTCCGAACTCACGCTCCAAACCGTCGATACAACCTACATTAAAAAATGGGTTAAGCGCCGCGTAGCCAAAGGCCTACATGCGCGTTCGGTGCGCGTAAAATTAAAAACCGTCCACAACGAGCCCATCTTTAACGAACAAACCCCCTACCTCCGGCAAATCCGCTACTTTCCGGAATATGTGGACCTCAAAGCCAGCATCTATATTTACGGAAACAACATTGGGCTTATTTCAACGCGCAAAGAAGGGGTGGCGTATATTATTCATTCCCCGGATCTGGCATTCAGTTTAAAACAGATTTTTGAATTTTTGTGGGGCATTGGGGTGCGGTCATAAAATCGCGCGGACTTGTTTATTGGCCATTGACGTGATACTCTGTATCTGTTACAAACTCTTTACCGATTATGTCTACCAAACGAACCTACCAGCCAAAGAAACGGAAGCGGGCGCGGACGCACGGCTACCGCGCGCGGAAAGCGACCAAAGGCGGACGCAAAGTGTTGAAGCGCCGAGCGGCAAAGGGGCGGAAGCGCCTGACGGTTTAATATTTTTTCGCTATGCTCGCCGCACCCAACCGCCTCGCAAAACGAGCTGACATTGAGCGCGTCTTTAAGCGGGGCCGCTCCGCGTACGCCGGCGAATTAGGTTTGCGCGCCGCAAAAAACAATCTGCCAATATCGCGGTTTAGCGTGGTGGCGTCGCTCAAGGTTTCCAAAAAGGCCGTGGAGCGCAACACCTTAAAAAGGCGCCTGCGGGAAATTGTGCGACGCGACATCCTGCCGCAGGCAAAAGCAGGGTATGATGGAATACTGCTCACTAAAAAAGGGCTGTTAGCAGTATCGTACGAGGACTTGAGAGCGCTGACCATAAAACTATTTAAAAAAGCGCGTCTTATATGAAATCAGCCGCCCTTATTCTCATCCGCGCCTACCAAAAAACCTTGTCCCCGGACCACGGGGTACTAAGATTTTTCTTTCCGCATGGCGCGTGCATCTACCGACCCACCTGCTCCCAATACACCCATGATGCGATTGGGGCATTCGGCGTAGTGAAAGGAGCGCGGATGGGCGCGCAACGCATTCTCCGCTGTCATCCGTGGCACGAAGGCGGGTTTGACCCGGCAATAAAATCCCATGAATCCATTTGAACTCCTCTTCACCCAGCCGATCTTAAACCTCCTGGTGTGGCTCCACAACGCCATTCCAGGCAATGATTTTGGCTGGGCCATTATCGGGCTCACGGTGGCCGTAAAAATCATTCTCCTGCCGCTCTCGGCAAAATCGCTCCGCTCCCAAAAAGCGCTCCAGGATCTCCAGCCCAAGGTGAACGAGCTCAAAGAAAGGCACAAAGACAACAAGGAGCAGATGGGCCGCGAGATGATGTCGCTCTACAAAAAAGAAAAGGTGAGCCCATTCTCATCCTGCCTTCCGCTTTTGGTGCAGTTCCCATTCCTCATCGCCATCTACCAAGTTCTGCGGGATGGGCTCGGAAACGGCAGTTTGGACAAGCTTTATGCGTTTGTCCCCCAGCCGGAAGCGGTCGATACGTTGTTCCTCGGCTTTTCAGACCTCTCGGGAAGAAACATTCCGCTCGCCATTGTGGCTGGCGCGCTCCAGTTCATCCAAACCAAGATGCTCACCCACAACAAACAGCCCCTGGTGCCGGGCTCGCGGGACGAAAGCATGGCGAGCATCATGAACAAGCAAATGCTCTACCTCATGCCTGCGGTGACCGTACTCATCGGCGCGACTCTCCCGGGCGGGCTCATGCTCTACTGGGCAACCAACACGCTCATAACGCTTATCCAGCAGATAGTGGTGCTGCGGAAACATGGCAACACCGGTTCGATAACCGCACACAGCCAATAAGTATCCGCGAATCAACGAATCAAGTACAAATCTACAAATACCAGAAGCACTATCATCTCATTCAGCGAGCTGTTTCTAAAAACAACGCATATCAAAAATAGTATTTGTAGATTCGTGGCTGATTTGTAGATTCGCGGGGTACACAGCGTCCCACGCACCACATATGTTACTAACACATGAACAACTTATTGGCCTTCCGGTTGAAACCAAAAGCGGCCGGCCGCTCGGCAAGGTTGGGAGTTTGATTTTTGAAATTGAGAGCCAGTCAATCTACCAGTACCAAATTAAGCCCGCGGGCATTGTGCACCTTTTTGACCAGGGCCTTCTCGTCCACCGGAACCAGGTTTTGGAAATTACCGCCGAGAAAATAGTGGCTGAGGACGCCGCCTACGAAGAGGCGGCGAGCGAGCGGCTCTCTCAACAACAACACGCGGTCGCAGCCGCGCCC
>CAZBWF010000001.1:0-3103 GCA_964495675.1 uncultured Gammaproteobacteria bacterium | reverse complement strand
CCGGAAAAGCTGACGCCCCCAGAAGCCGCCTAGGCAGGGCGGCTGTTTGATACGCGCCGCCATCCGTTGGGTAGCGCCTCGATGGCGAGCATGTTTGTTTCGGGCGGAAGGCGGCCGCGGATTTTTTCCGCCCACTCAACAAAACAAACCGCGCGAGGATCGCCGAGGAGCTCGGCGAGCGCGTCGGGCACTTCGCCCTCTTTGGCGCGGTATACATCCGCGTGGCAGAGTTCGGCAAATTTTTTCCCGGAGACCGGATACGTTTTAACCAGCACAAACGTGGGGCTGGTAACGCGCCCGGCAATGCCGAGTGCGGCTGCTACCGCTTGAACAAGCGTTGTCTTGCCCGCGCCGAGCGGGCCAGAAAGTCCAAACACGTCCCCGCCGACAAGGCCTCGGGCAAGGCCCGCGGCAAACATTTTCCAATCCTGTTCATTCCTGATGATGGTTTGGCGCCCCATGCGTGTTATGCCCCGGCCATGCGCCTGACGACCACGGGAAGCGCCGCAGGCACTACAGCAACCGCGACCGGCGTTGAGAGCCGCTTTTCGGCGTCCGCAACAACGCTGATGGTTTTTTGCTTGCTCATGACCGTAATGTTCTGAATCGGAAACACGCTCTCAATCACAAAATCATCCCCTGCGCCCGGGTGGAGCCGCACACGAGACCACCACGAAGTTCGGGGCCGGTACGCAATGACCGCCTCAAGTCGGCTGTCGGAGGGATTAAAAACTTTTTTTCCGAATGCGCCGTTTTTGGCGTAGATATTCATGTTGCAAACGCTGACGTGATGGTCGCGCCGGAGCGAACTGACGCGGTAGGAGAGGAACGAGAGTGAAACGTTTTTGGGAAATATTGCGGCGCCGAGAAAGCAGTGGCGGCTATTGAGCGTTCCGAGATCCAGCCGCTCAACATGGTGGCGCGCGAGCGCATCGAGGGCCAGAGGCATCTCCGCGCACCCAATGGCGCGGGCAATGGTGCGGTGCTCCCCAATCGGAAGCACGCCAAGCGCCGCGCCGGAAAAGGCCCCCTCGCCGGGTCGCGCGAGCGCGTTGACGAGCCGCGACACCGTTGCATCGCTCCCGACAGCCACGAGTGTTTTAGCGCCGGCGGCGAGGCACTCGGCGATGCTCGCACCCACGTCTGAAAGCCGGCTAAGATAAATCTTCCTGCCGGCAATCCCCCGCTCCGTGAGGGATAAATCAAGCCGGTCCAGATCTCGCCGGTGGCGAGCGCTCGCCTCTTCATCAACAAAATATGCGTACATTGCGCTACACTACGCCCTCGCGCTTGTGGTTAGCCGGCTTCTGCACCGCGGCCGGCGCAAGCTCGCTCTCTGCATCCACTCGCTCGGTTGAAACCGAACAATGGCCATTTAAAATCGCCCCGGGCTCAATAGAAAGAACCTTGGTGACGATGTCGCCCTCAATTGCCGCGGACTCTCCCAGCTCCAGATTCTCGCGAATGGTAACATTCCCCTTGACCGAGCCCAGCACGCGCGCATTGGCGGCTTCCACATCCGCCTTAATTTTTGCGCCCGGCTCAACATGCAAATTGCCTTTTGTTTTTAAACTACCGTTTACCACGCCCTGCACGAGCACATTGCCATCGCTCGTGAAATCGCCGTCCACCTTTACGGTCGGGCCGATGACGGTTTCGTTTCCTCCCTCACCGAGAGCCATCCCCCCTCCCTCCATCCGCGTCTTTTCCTTTTTGAACATAGCCATACGGTTCCTGTTAACTTGGTTTAAATTACAAAGATTCGTTCTTCAGCAACTCTTTAAAATACCTGTCCACGTCATTGAGCGCCAGGAGCTCTTCGCGCGCGTACCAGCGGTATTCGTCATTCTCGCTCATATCCAGCATCACATCACCCCCAGCTTCCCCACTATAGGTGAGACGCACGATGTGGCGTTCAGGGTTCGGCATAATATCCTGCGCCGCAATGAGCTTTGGCGTCCCCACAAGCTCCAGGCCGGTTTCTTCTTTAATCTCCCGTTTGAGATTTTCCAAAAGCGTTGTGCCCGGCTCAATCCTGCCGCCCACAATATCCCACCGCCCCTCGACATTTGGATATTTCTCAAGCGACCGACGAATCAACAAATACTTGCCCTCCTTGTTTTTTAGAAGCGCCTTTACCCCAACCTGCAACGTTGCCTCGGCCATATATATCCTTATACTTTCTTTCCTATAATCTGTATCCACCGAGTGCTTCCATGTGATGCAACGTTCTCATAGACAATTTCGAGGCCGACGTTTTTCATATATCCTTGCATCTCGCCTAATGTAAAGTAACTAAAAAATCTCTCGTACGGATATCCATAATCTTCCTCTCTCCGCACCTCCTCCTCTGGGCCGTCGGCTCTTTTTTCTTTGACAGCCGCATAACAATAGCCGCCATCTTTAAGTTTTTTGACCAGCTCTGCGAGTTTTTTCCCTACTTCGCGCTTGGGAATATGGAGCAAAACCGCCTGTGCAAAAATACCATCAAAGATATAATTAAGCGCCCCAACATCGTTCAAGTCCATGACAGAAAAAGTCCACGCCGGCACCTCTTGGCGCGCAATTTTTATCATACTCTCTGAAAAATCTATTCCAATGATACTGAGACCTTTGGCAACCAAATACTTTGATAATAGCCCGGCACCACATCCCACGTCGAGAACTAAGCCCCCCACCCCGACAAGCTTAACGAATCGGTCCACGCCTCCTGCCCACCAGTTATCCTGAAAATGGTCTTGGTGCCAGTCCTCGGCTATTTGGTTATAGGTTGTTTTTAAATCCATAGCGGAGTTCATTATATCACACAAACTAGCCAAATTATACCAATCAAAGCAATAAAAAACGCTTGATTTTGCAAGCCCATTTCCGTATACTGATTGTGCCGTATATTCCCTTGTTTGTTACAAATTTTCACTTGGGCTCGCGTACCCGCGAGTTAAGTGAAAATTTGAGAGGAAGAGGCGGGCTAAAGGGTGAAGTGGCTTCCGGGTACTCTCGGGAGACACGAAACCCGCAGCCCGACTCTGACGAGAGGGCCCATAGCTCAGCTGGCTAGAGCGTCTGCATGGCATGCAGAAGGTCAGGAGTTCGAATCTCCTTG